>JALYTP010000340.1 GCA_030854225.1 Pseudomonadota bacterium | reverse complement strand
ACATCAACGCGCTCGAACTGATGCCGGTCAGCCAGTCCTTCGCCGGCTTCGCGGTGGCGCGCGAGGCGTGAGCGACCTCGTCCACATCGCCGCGCCGGGCGGCTTGTCCGCCGCGATCAACGCGCTCGGCGCCGAACTGACGCATCTGCGCGATGCCGAGGGGCGCGAGTTGATGACCGATGCCGATCCGGCCTTCTGGACCGGCCACGCGCCGATCCTGTTCCCGGTGATCGGCGTGGTGAACGAGGATGTGATCCGGCTCGACGGCGTGACTTATCCGATGGCCAAGCATGGGTTCGCGCGCCATTCGACCTTCGCTGTGGTGGAGCAGGCCAGCGACCGGGCGACGTTCCGGTTGACCGACAATGCCGAAACCCGCGCCGCCTATCCCTTCGCCTTCGCGCTCGATATCGCCTTCGCGATCGCGGGTACGACGCTGAGCGTGACCGCGACGATCGTCAATCGCGGCCCCGTGCCGATGCCCGCGAGCTTCGGCTTCCACCCCGCGCTCGCCTGGCCGCTGCCGTATGGCGAGCCCCGCGCCGATCACCGCATCGTGTTCGACGCCGCCGAGCCCGAGCCGCTGCGCCGCCTGACCACCGACGGATTGATCGCGTCGGCCACCCGCCCCTCCCCGCTCGACGATGCCCGAACGCTCCATCTGCGCGACGACCTCTACACCGACGATGCGCTGATCTGGGACGCCGTGCGATCGCAGGCGGTCCGCTACGGCGCCTCCGCCGGCCCGCAGATCCACGTCGCCTTTCCCGACACGCCGATGCTCGCCAGCTGGACCAAGCCCGGCGCGCACTTCATCTGCATCGAGCCGTGGCACGGCATCGCCGACCCGGTCGGCTTCTCCGGCAATTTCCGCGCCAAGCCCGGCGTGTTCGAGATCGCACCCGGCGGCGACAAGCGCATCGTCATGACGATCGAACTGCGCGGCTGATCCGGCTGTCCTACACACCCGCTTTCGCGTTATGCGCGCATGATGATCGTTGCCTCTCCCTTTCCCGCGCCCCGGCAAAGCGGCGCGGACATGCGCCAGCGTGTGAAGAGTGTGAAGATTCGCCGGTGCAGCGCAGCGCCACGGTTGAGCGAAACCACGCCAGGCCCTAGGCGCAGGCGATGATCCACCCTTCCGACCGCCGCACCTTCGCGATCATCTCGCACCCCGATGCGGGCAAGACCACGCTGACCGAGAAGCTCCTCGTGGTCGGCGGCGCGATCCATCTCGCCGGCGAGGTGAAGGCGCGCGGGCAGAACCGGCGCGCGCGATCGGACTGGATGAAGATCGAGCAACAGCGCGGCATCTCGGTCACCTCGTCGGTGATGACCTTCGAGAAGGACGGCATCACCTTCAACCTGCTCGACACGCCGGGCCATGAGGATTTCAGCGAGGATACCTACCGCACGCTGACCGCAGTCGATTCGGCGGTGATGGTGATCGACGCCGCGCGCGGGATCGAGGCGCAGACGCGCAAGCTGTTCGAGGTGTGCCGGCTGCGCAGCGTGCCGATCATCACCTTCGTCAACAAGGTCGACCGCGAGGGGCGCTCGCCGTTCGAACTGCTCGACGAGATCGCCGATGTGCTGGCGCTCGACGTCACCCCGATGAGCTGGCCGGTCGGGCTGGGCAGCGATTTCCAGGGCATTTACGACCTCCACCGCGATCAGGTTACGCGGCCCGAGGGAGACAGCCGCACCTTCCAGGGCAAGATCGAGGCGTCGCCCGTCCTGCCCGAGGCGATCCGCGACGAGATCGAACTGGCGCAGGCCGGCTATGCCGCGTTCGACGCCGACGCCTATCGCCACGGCGACCTGACCCCGGTCTATTTCGGCTCGGCGCTCAAGGATTTCGGGGTCGCCGAACTGATCGACGCGCTCGCCCGCCACGCGCCGTCGCCTCGCCCGCAACCCGCCGAACCCGCGCCGGTGTCTCCCGATTTCGACGAAGTCACCGGTTTCGTGTTCAAGGTCCAGGCCAATATGGACCCCAACCACCGCGACCGCATCGCCTTCATGCGGCTGTGCTCGGGGGTGTTCAAGCGCGGCATGAAGCTGACACCGTCTGGCAGCGGCAAACCGATCGCGGTCCACTCGCCGATCCTGTTCTTTGCCCAGAACCGCGAGTTGGCGGATGAAGCGTTTCCCGGCGACATCATCGGCATCCCCAATCACGGCACGCTGCGCGTCGGCGACACGCTATCGGAGCGCGCGCTGGTGCGCTTCACCGGCCTGCCCAATTTCGCGCCCGAAATCCTGCGCCGCGTCGTGCTCAAGGATCCGACCAAGACCAAACAATTGCGCAAGGCGCTCGACGACATGGCCGAGGAAGGTGTGACGCAGGTTTTCTATCCCGAGATCGGGTCGAACTGGATCATCGGCGTCGTCGGGCAGTTGCAGCTCGAGGTGCTGATCTCTCGCCTCGACGCCGAATACAAGGTCGCCGCCGGGCTGGAGATGGCGCCGTTCGAGACCGCACGCTGGGTGTCGGCGGATGACGCGGCCGATCTCAAGGCGTTCGCCGATCTCAACCGC
>JALYTP010000339.1 GCA_030854225.1 Pseudomonadota bacterium | reverse complement strand
GAATACTGCCGCGCGCCGGATTGCATCGCGCTTTGATAGTTCCACAGCGCCGCCAGACGGTCCGATTCCGTCTTCGCCTTGGCCGTGGCCTCGATCTGTGGCAGGTTCCTTTGCACTTCCGCCGCTGCCGGCGTGCCGGGAAAGTCAGCGACGATTTCCTGGCCGATCGGCGCGGCCAAGTCCTCGCGATGATCCCGCAACATACCCTGATACAGCGCAAGTTTCTGCGCCGCTTGCGCGGCCTTGGTGTTTTGCTGCGACAGTGGCGTGGCGGTCGCATTCGCCGGATTGCCGCCCTGCGAACATGCGCACAACAGCACCCCGCCTACCAGCCACGTGACGACGCCAAGCCGTGCCAAACGAAACCCGGATTTCATCCCGTAAGTTTAGCGCTGCCCGATGAATGCGCCATCCCTGCGCGAAAGCGGCCATCCATCGCCGCACTTTTCAAAAAGAGCCGGCTCAACCACACCCGCCGCAGCTTTATGCGCGCGCTCGCGATCTGATGGTCACTTCGTTGAGCGTCGCCCAATTCGCCAGAACGAACGATATCTGGGGCCAGTTAAAACCAACCTATGGCGACGCGGTGGCCCTGCACCGCGCCAAAGCGCGCTGGGCGGACGTCAAGGCCAGCATGACCGGCTCGCGTGTGGGCGATGGGGCGGTCGCTCTAAAGGTTGGATACGGCTCATATGATGGCCCTCATGACATACAGCTCAATCCCATCAAGCACGTCGCAACGACAGGCTGGGGAATTATCAACGGCGACTACATCGACGGCTCGATCGCCTACCGCCAGTTCCAGCAAAGCGACAATCCGTACGATCGGGTGTTCATGAAGGATCGTACCGGCACCGCGACGGTCGGCCCATGGACGCCGGTCAAGTCGAACGACAGCGATTCGACGTCGAACCAATCCGACGGTAGCCCGCAACACTTGTAACCGAAATTCTGATCAATCCGATTCCAGCGAAATGCGCCGCCCGCGGGCGGCGCATTTTTTCCGCCGCTCGGCTCCGCACAGGACAACCGGCACGGGTTCGCGCGCAACTAAACGGATAGAGTGCGCATCGAAAGCCGCATCGCCCGTTTGCGGCACTCTATTTCAAGGAACGACTATGCGCACCCTCATCGCTTTCGTTGCGGCAGCGGCACTGACGCTGGCGGGCGTCGTGCACGCGGCATCGAGCCCCGCCGACATCCTGCGCGCCAACAAGGCGGCGAGCGGTGGCGACGCCTGGAACGGCAACGCCGTGCTGAAAACGCAATCCGCGTTGACGGGCCAAGGCCTGACCGGCAGCGACACCTCGATCGAGGATTTGCACGATGGCCGCGGTGTCGATCGCTATACATTGGGACCGGCGAGCGGCGCCCAGGGTTACGACGGCAAACAGGCGTGGGAACAGGATCCTTCCGGCACGGTCAACATCGAGAATGGCGGCGATGCGAAGCCACTGGCGATCAATAACGCCTATCGCAACGCCAATCTTTGGTGGCGGCCGGATTTCGGCGGCGCCGCGGTCACGAGCGATGGCGCCAAGACCGATAATGGTCACAGCTACGACGTACTGACCATCACACCCAAGGGCGGCAAGTCGTTCGACGCGTGGTTCGATACCGGCACGCACCTGCTCGCGCACATCGTCGAGCAACAGGGACCGCAGAAGGTAAACACCACGCTATCGGATTACCGGCCCGTCGACGGCGCGCAGGTGCCACACAAGATCGTGGTCGACAGCGGCAGCGGCACGCAATATCTGCAGACCATTACGCTGACCTTGGCGCAATTCCTGCCGACCCAAGCCGATTCGACCTACGCGCCGCCGAAAGTGACGGTGACCGATTTCTCCATCGTCGGCGGCGCAACGCAGACTCAATTCCCGTTCCGGCTGCTCAACAACCACATCTATGCCGACGCCGCGGTGAACGACCAAGGTCCGCTGCTTTTCATCTTCGACACTGGCGGCCACAACATCCTCGTCCCGGATACCGCGAAGACGCTGGGTATCAAATCCGAGGGCGCGATGCCGGGCACCGGCGTCGGCAACAAGGCGCAGGACTTCGGTCTGGCGAAAATCAAGACGCTAAGGGTCGGTGACGCCACCTTCAAGAACCAGATTGTCGGCGTGCTCGACTTCGAGCCGAACGGCGTGGAAGGCGTGGATATCAAAGGCATGGTCGGTTTCGAGGTATTCAAGCGCTTCGTTACCCGCATCGATTACGGCAAGCACACGATGACCCTGATCGACCCGAAGCATTTCGACCCCGCCGATGCGGGAACACCGGTCAAGTTCGTATTCAACGGAGACTTGCCGGAAGTCGATGGCTCGTTCGAAGGCATTCCGGCCAAGTTCGACATCGACACCGGCGCCCGCGACGAGTTGACCCTGACCGCACCGTTCGCGCAGAAGAATGGCCTGCGCGCAAAGCATCCGAAGGGTGTCGAGGCGGTCGAGGGTTGGGGCGTTGGCGGCGCTTCGCGCGGTTACATCACGCGCGGCGCGGAACTGTCGATCGGGCCGGTGAAGATCCCCGGCGTGG
>JALYTP010000338.1 GCA_030854225.1 Pseudomonadota bacterium | reverse complement strand
CCGATGTGCTTGGCGCGCGCGCTCTGCTCGCGCGACCTTATGATCTGGCGAAAAGCCCCAGCTCGCCCGAAAAGTGGATGGAAACGCTGTTCGCCAACGCCAAGGGGGCCGCCGCCGACGCGCAATACCAGACCAGCTTTGACATCGCGCGCCAGCTTGGCGAGACCTATCCGGCCGGAACCGACATCTCGGCGCTCTCCTACGGTGAGCGCGACGTATATACCGATCTCGCCTGGCTCGGCGGGCAGACCGGGCTGAAACGGATCGCGCGCCCGGCCGATGCGATCGCGTTGTTCGTCGATTATGCCGGCGGGTCGAAATCGCCGGCCGTGCAGTCGAAGGGCTGGTATTGGGCCGGCCGCGCCGCCGAAGCCGCCGGGCGCCGGGATGAGGCCAATGGTTATTATCAACGCGCCGCCGGTTTCCGCGATCTGTTCTACGGCCAGCTCGCCGCCGAACGGCTGGGGCAACCGCTCGTCGCCCCCGGCGCGCCGATCGCCCGCCCGGTCGACTCCGCGGCGCGCCAGGTCTTCTATCAGCGCGAGGTGGTGCGCGCCGCGCAATATCTCGGCACGACGGGCAACTGGCAGGACCAGACGGCCTTCGTCCGCCAGATCGCGCAGGAGGCCACGACCGACGGCGACCATGTCATGGCCGACGAATTGTCGCGCACGCTGGGTCGTCCCGATCTCGGCGTGATGGTCGGGCGCAGCGCGTTGCAGAACGGGCTCAGCGATTATTCGACGCTCGGTTTCCCGACGGTGCGTATCCCTGCCGCGGCGAACGACAGTTGGGTGATCGTCCACGCCATCGCGCGGCAGGAAAGCCAGTTCGACCGCGCCGCAATCAGCCATGCCGGCGCGCGCGGGCTGATGCAGTTGATGCCTGGCACCGCACGCGACACCGCGACCAAGCTGGGTATGAGTTACGACACCAGCGCGCTTACCAGCGACACCGATTACAATATCACGCTGGGCTCGACCTATTTTCAGAGGCTCTACAATCTCTACGGCAGCTATCCGCTGGCCATCGCGGCCTATAATGCCGGCGGCGGCAACGTGAACAAATGGCTCGCGGCGAATGGCGATCCGCGTAGCGGCACGGTCGATTGGATCGACTGGATCGAGGCGATCCCGTTCCAGGAAACGCGCAATTACGTGCAGCGCGTGCTGGAGAATGCGGTGGTCTACGATCTGATGAACCCGCAGCATTCGCGCTCCAACGGCACCGCGCGGCTCAGCTGGTATATCGGCAACAAGCGGCCGGGCTGAGGCGTGGCCGACGCCGGGATGGAACGCCCCAATTACATCACCCCGCAAGGCTATGCGACGCTCAGCGCGGAATACCGGCAATTGCTCGGCGATGAACGGCCCAAGCTGGTCGAGGTGATTTCCTGGGCGGCGGGCAATGGCGACCGATCGGAAAATGGCGACTATATCTACGGCCGCAAGCGGCTGCGCGAGATCGACCGGCGGCTCGGCTGGCTCGCGCGGCGAATGAAGGCGGCGAAGGTGATCGATCCCTCGGTGCAGGAAGATCGCAGTCGCATCTGGTTCGGCGCGACGGTGACGGTTGCGGACGAGGATGACCGCGAACGTGTGCTGACCCTGGTCGGCGACGACGAAACCGAGGCGCGCGATGGTCGGATCGGGTGGAATTCGCCCTTTGCGCGGGCCTTGCGCGGCGCCGCGATCGGCGATGTCCGTCGCGTCGCTTTGCCGGCAGGCGAGCGCGAATATGAAGTGATCGCCATCGCCTACCCGGCAACCGAGCGTTTCGCGCCGGGGAATTGACCGCTCGGCGTTGGCGGCGCAGCATCGCGGCGTCATCACCGAGCAGGAAAATGCCGCATGCCCGTTCCCGCCACATGGTCGCCCAACCTGCTGAGCCTGCTACGCATCGTCGTCGGGCTTGGCTTCATGGATCACGGCCTCTCCAAATTCTTCGGCCTGCCCCCCTTCCCGATGCCGCTGACCCCATTGCTGACAGTGGCCGGCGTGCTGGAGCTTGGCGGCGGTTTCCTGATCCTGATCGGCCTGTTCACCCGGCCGGTGGCGTTCGTGCTGTCGGGGATGATGGCCGTCGCCTATTTCCTCGCGCATTTCCCCAAAGGCTTCTTTCCTGCCGCCAACGCAGGTGAAGCGGCGATGCTCTATTGCTTCGTCTTTCTGTATCTCGCGGCGGCGGGTGCAGGGCCGTGGAGTGTCGATGCGCGCCGTTCAGCCCGTTGAAGGACGTTGGCCGTACGATTGATGAGAAAGCCGATCTAAATATCTGGAATCGGGTCGTCGGATAATCCGAACGCCTCACGCCCAACGCCCCTTTCAACAGGACGAGTGGGGGAGATGTCCCCTCGCCTACCCCACCGGGCACGATACACCCGGATCGGGGCCGATCGTGCCGCGGTTCCGAGGTGGAGTGGGGATCATGGAAATTACGCAGCGCTTGCTGGTCAGCGGCCGGGTGCATCAAGTCGGCTATCGCGATTGGACGGTGCGCAACGCGCGCGCACTTGGCATCACAGGGTGGGTGCGCAATTTGAACG
>JALYTP010000337.1 GCA_030854225.1 Pseudomonadota bacterium | reverse complement strand
GGCGGGCATAATGCCGGGGCGGGCGAAGTGATCGCCGCGACGTTGCGTGAAACGATCGTGGGTGACCAGCTCCATATCGTCATCGGGATGCTCGCCAACAAGGACGCCGCCGGGCTCCTCGGCCCGATCGCGCCGCTCGCCGCCAGCCTGACCGCCGTCCCCGTCCCCGACCACGACCATCTCGCGCCGGCAGAGCTTGCCGCGATCGCGTCCGGTCTCTCGATTCCCGATGTCTCCAGCGCCGGGACGATGACCGATGCACTCGATGCGCTGGCTCAAAGCGGATCGCCCCGAACGGTGCTGATCCTCGGCTCGCTCTATCTCGCGGGCGGGGTGCTTGCCGCGAACGAGGAACAGCCGGCTTGAGCTAGGCGCGGCACCACCGGCGACCGATCACGCCGCCATCCCCGTATCGCCCGCCTCGCGCCGCCCGCTCGTGACGCCCGCGCGCCACCATTCGAGCGCGACGAACAGGATCGCCGACAGCCCGACCATCGCGGTGTAGCGGAACACCGTCGCATAGCCGAGACTGTCGAACAATTCCCCCGCAACCCCGCGCGCGAGCGATCCGATCAGGAAGGTGAGCGACGACAGCAGCGCATATTGCACCGCCGCGAAACGCTTGCTGACGATGCTCGACACATACGCGACGAACGCGGCGCCCGCGATGCCGGTCGACACGTTCTCGAACGCGATCGTCACCAGCAAGCGCACCATCCGCTCGTCCGACCCGAGCGCCACGGCGAGCGCGTCGAGCCGCAGCGCGTGGGTCAGCAGATCGATGTGCGCCCCGCCCTCGGCCAGATCGGCGTAGAGGAAATTGCCCATGATCGGCAGCACCGCGCCCGCCATGATCGTGGGGAAACGCCCGATCCGCGTAAACAGATACCCCGCCAGCGCGACCCCGCCCATCGTCATGAAGATGCCGAACACCTTCGACGCCAACGCCACTTCGTCCTTGGTATAATGCAGGTAATCGAGGTAGAACGGAAAGGCGAACGACGCCCAGATGTTGTAGCACAATGTGTAGGTGAGGATGAATCCCATCACCACCAGCACGCCCCAGCCGAGCCGCCCGGTGAGCTCGATCAGCGGGCTGACGAGCGCGCTGTAGAGATGGTTCATCACCGTGCGCGCGGTGGACGGCGTCGTGTCCGCCGCGTGCTGCACGCGCGAGCCGTGCGCCTTCAACGCGTTGATCGCCGCCGCGACGGCCAGCGGCATCAGCACGGTCGCCGCGACGATCCAGGGGCCGTAGACCCGCATGAAATCGGCGGCCGAGGGTTTCGGCGTTCCGGGCGGCGCATCGCCGAGCATGCTGACCATGAACCGCGCGATGGTGAGGATCGCCCACAGCCAGCTGACCCCGACGAGGATCAGCGCGGCCGCCCGCGCGCGCGGATCGAGTTCACCCGGCGCCGCCATCGCCGCATCCTCCGCATCACGCGTGGGGCGCGCGGTATCGGGCGCGGCCAGCGCCACGCCGATCATCAGCGCGATCACCGCCGCCATCAGCAAATACACCGCCATCCACGACATACGCGCCGCCAGGAACAACGCGAAGGCGCCACCGACGATCGCGGCGGTGCGATAGCCGAACTGATAGATCGCCGAGAGCAGCTCGACCGGGGTTTCCTCGTCCGCGACATCGATCCGCCACGCGTCCACCGCGACATCCTGCGTCGCGGAGCCGAGCGCGGCGATCACCGCGAAGATCGCGAAGGTGCCGATGCTGGTGGCCGGATCGGTCGCCGCCAGCCCGGCAAACGCCGCGACCATCACGATCTGGCACAACACGATCCAGCTCTTGCGCCGCCCGATGCGCCCCAGCCCGGGCAGTTCCAGCCGATCGACGATGGGCGACCACAGGAACTTGAAAGCATAAGCCAGCCCGATCCACGACAGCACCCCGATCGTCGCCAGCGAGATCTTCACATCGCCCAGCCACGCGTTGAGCGTGCCGATCAGCAGCGCGAACGGCAACCCGGAGGAGAAGCCGAACCCGAGCATCGAGGCCGATTTTCGCGTGCTGAGCGCGGCGGCGAGAAGCCGAAACCCTTTTGGACGTGCGCCGGCCACCCCGATCTCCCCGATAAGCTGGCGGGAGTGTAGTCGATGGCGGCGCGCTGCCTAGCCCTTCGTCGCCTCGACCTTGGCGAACAGGCGAAAACCACTCGGCAATCGTTTCGGCACCCGCCCGTCGAGCACCATCTCGATCGCGCGGATCGCGGCCAGCAGATCGCGCTGCGCATAGGGTTTCGACAGGCAGCCATGCGCCACGTCCTCGCCGCCGGAGGGGCATTCGCCGGTGACGAACATCGCCGCCACCCCCACGCCGTGCGCCGCGCGCGCGACGTCGATCCCGCTGCCGTCCGCCAGGCTGACGTCGACGAGCACCAGATCGACCCCCGCGCCATCCCCGATCACGCCGAGCGCATCCTTCACGCGGTCGACGGTCGCGACGATCTCGAACCCTTCCTCGCCCAGGAAATGCTCGTTGTCGAATGCGATCAGCGGCTCGTCCTCGACGAGCAGCACCCTCGAAATCA
>JALYTP010000336.1 GCA_030854225.1 Pseudomonadota bacterium | reverse complement strand
CGTCGCGAAGCCGGCAAGGCTCGGCTCCTGCTCGAGCAGCACGACGCGCGTGCCCAGCACAATCGTCCGGCGCCCCTCGTCGACCTCGATCAGCCCGGCCATCGCCTTGAGCAGCGTCGTCTTGCCCGCGCCGTTGCGCCCGATCAGCGCCAGCCGGTCGCGCGCGCCGATCTGCACGTCCAGCCTGCGAAACAGCCAGCCGGAACCCTGGATCAGTCCGAGATTTTCATAGGCGAGGATCGGTGCGGGCATGGCGGCGCGGCCTAGCGGTATAGCGCGGCGAAATCGAGGGCTAAGCGCCGGCCCCGTGGCGAATCGCAAGGGATGCTGCCCGGCACCGAAGTGAATCGCGTGGCGTCGGACAGCTGGCGCCGCCACCGCCGGTTGCCGCGCGGCGTCGTTCACGGGGTGTTCAAGGCGCGGTCCCTATGCGACACGGCATGAAGATGCTGGTTCCCCTGATGCTCGCGGCGGTCGCCGCCGCCGCGCCGCCGGCCGCCGATGGTCAGCGCATGGGGCGCCATCCCGAGGCGCAGGATGCGTTTGAGGGTACGCGCCGCGGCCAGTTGATGCCGCTGCGCGAGATCGAGGGGCGCGTGATCCCGACGATGCGCGGCGGCCAGTATCTCGGGTTCGATTTCGACGGCGAAAGCAGCATTTACACGCTCAAATTCCTGCGCGACGGGAACGTCATCTGGGTTTACGTCGATGGCCGTTCGGGCCAGATCATCCGACGCAGCGGCCGTTGAGCCGGCCGGCACAAAGGGGATAAGCACATGCGCGTTCTGATCGTCGAAGACGAGCCCAATCTCGGCCAGCAATTGAAGAACACGCTGGTGGGCGCTGGCTATGCCGTCGACCTTGCCACCGACGGCGAGGAAGGGCATTTCCTCGGCTCGACCGAAAGCTATGACGCCGTCGTGCTCGATCTCGGCCTGCCCGAAGTCGACGGGCTGACCGTGCTCGACCGCTGGCGCAAGGAGGGCCGCACCCACCCGGTGCTGGTGTTGACCGCGCGCGACAGCTGGTCGGACAAGGTCGCCGGGCTCGATGCTGGCGCGGACGATTATGTCGCCAAGCCCTTCCAGTCCGAAGAGCTGATCGCCCGCCTGCGCGCGCTGATCCGCCGCGCCTCGGGCAACGCTTCGTCCGAACTGACCGCGGGCGACGTGCGGCTCGACACGCGGAGCGGCAAGGTCACTCTGGCGGGCGAGCCGGTCAAACTGACCGCGCAGGAATATAAATTGCTCAGCTATCTGCTCCACCACAAGGGCAAGGTGGTGAGCCGCACCGAATTGATCGAGCACATTTACGACCAGGATTTCGATCGCGATTCGAACACCATCGAAGTGTTCGTCACGCGCATCCGCAAGAAACTGGGGCAGGACGTCATCACCACGATCCGCGGGCTCGGCTACAGCCTCGAAGACCCGGACGCCTGACGGCCCCGCGCATGGACGCCGTGACGGACACGATCGCGCCCGAACAGCGCCCCGAACAACCGCAGCCGACCCGCACCACCGGGTCGCTGTCGCGGCGCATGATCCTGATCGCGGCGGTGTGGATCGCGCTGCTGCTGACGGGTGGCGGCTTCGCGCTCGACCGCGTGCTGACCAACGCCGTCACGACCAATTTCGACGATCAGCTCGAATATATCCAGACCTCGCTGCTCAATGCCGCGGAGATCGGGCCGCAGGGTGAGGTCGTGTTCAACAGCGAGCTGGCCGATCAGCGCTTTCTCGAACCGGGATCGGGGCTCTATTGGCAGGTCAGCGCACCGGGGCACGAGCCCTTCCCGTCGCGCTCGTTATGGGATCGGCGGCTCGCTTATGGCGGCGCGCACAACGACCTGACCGTCCACGAATATGACAGCGACCAGTTCGGCACCGAGAAACTGCGCGTGATCGAACGGGACGTGACGTTGCCCGGATCGGCGGTGCGCTGGCGGTTTCAGGTCGCGCAGAGCCGCGAGGGGCTCGACGGGCAGATCGCCACGCTGCGCCGAACGCTGGAGCGCAGCTTCGCGCTGCTGGCACTCGGGCTGATCGTGATGGCGGGGTTGCAGACCTTTTACGGCTTGCGTCCGTTGCGGCGGGTACGGCTGGAAATCGCGCGGATGCGGGCGGGCAAGGCGCGCGCGATCGAGGCGCCGATGCCGATCGAGGTCGCGCCGATGGTCGAGGAATTGAACGCGCTGATCGCGCATAACGAGCGCCAGGCGGAGGAGGCGCGGCGGCATGCCGGCAATTTGGCGCATGCGCTCAAGACGCCGCTCACCGTCATCATGAACGCCGCCACCGCCAAGGCAGACGATCTGGGCGAAACCGTGATCCGCGAAGCGCGCACGATGCGCCGCCAGGTCGATCACCACCTCGCCCGCGCCCGCGCCGTGGGGCGCCGCGGCTCCGCGCACAGCCGCGCCGATGTGTGGCCGAGCCTCGAATCGGTCGAGCGCGCGGTAAGCCACCTCTATCGCCACGTTCACATCGACGCCGACGGCCCGAAGGATCTGCAAGTTCACGTCGAGCGCCAGGATCTCGACGAGATGCTGGGC
>JALYTP010000335.1 GCA_030854225.1 Pseudomonadota bacterium | reverse complement strand
CTGCGGCGGGATCGACCTTCTTGGCCTTCTTGTTCTTGGCCATGCCGGGGTTGGCGACAAGGCAGGATAGCACCGCGATCAGGCTGACGAGAAAACGCATAAAACCCCGTAGGCGAAAGTCATGACACAAGACGTGACACAAGGTGTGACCGGGGCGGCTTAGAGCAAATCCTCGCTTGCGCCAACGTGAACGTGGTGGCCGGCGCTCAGCCGCCCTTGCGCCCGATCCGGGCGACCCGCGCGGTGACGTCGGCGACGACGGCGGGGGGCACGAAGCGGCCGATCGGCCCGCCATAGAGCGCGATCTCCTTGACCAGCCGGCTGGCGATCGGTTGCAGCGAGACGTCGGCCATCAGGAACACCGTCTCGACACGCGGATTGATCTGCTGGTTCATCCCCGCCATCTGATATTCATATTCGAAATCGGCGACCGCGCGCAGGCCGCGCACGATCATGCGCGCACCCTGGCTCTCGGCAAAATCCATCAGCAGCGAATCGAACGTAACGACGCGGATATCGCCACCGACCGCCGCCACTTCGCGCTCGACCATCGCGACCCGCTCGTCGACCGAGAACATCGGCGATTTGCTGGGATTGGTCGTCACCCCGATCACCAGCCGGTCGACCAGCTTGGCGCCGCGCCGGATGATGTCGGTATGACCCAAGGTGATGGGATCGAACGTTCCGGGATAGACCCCGATGCGGATCGTCATGTCAGCGGTCCCTTTCCAGCACGAAGCGCGCGATGGCGCGCAGCAGATCGGCCTCCGGACCGTAATTGCGCAGATGATCGATCGCCTGATCGACCAGCATCCGCGCCTGTTCGCGCGCGCGCGGTAGCCCGAGCAGGGAGAGGAACGTCTCCTTGCCCGCGCCTTCGTCCTTGTGCAGCGCCTTGCCGACCGCCGCCTCGTCACCCTCCACATCGAGGATGTCGTCGGCGATCTGGAAGGCGAGCCCGAGATCGCGCGCATAACCGCGCAGGCCCGTCCGCCCCTCGGGCGCGAGACGGCCGAGAATCGCGCCCGCCTCGACAGAGGCGGCGATCAGCGCGCCCGTCTTCATCGCCTGCAACCGCGTGACGGTGGCGAGGTCGAAGCTCGTTTTCTCTGCCTCGAGGTCCATCGCCTGCCCTCCGGCCATCCCCGCCGGGCCGGCGGCACGCGCAAGATCGAGCACCAGTTCGATGCGCACGAACGGATCGGGATGCGTCGCCGGATCGGCGAGAATCTCGAACGCCAGCGCGTGGAGGCAATCACCCGCCAGCACAGCGATCGCCTCGCCGAACAGCTTGTGCACCGTCGGCTTGCCGCGGCGCACGTCGTCGTCGTCCATCGCCGGCAGGTCGTCGTGGATCAGCGAATAAACGTGAATGCACTCGATCGCGGTCGCCGCGCGCCCGGCGCAATCGCGATCGACCCCGAACAAGCTGGCGGTCGCGAACACCAGCAACGGGCGCAGCCGCTTGCCCCCGCCGATCGCGGCATGGCGCATCGCACGGTACAGATCGGCGCGCGGATCGTCGGGGATGGCGAGCAACTGGTCGAGGCGGCGGTCGACGTCCGCGCCGATGTCGCGCAGCGCAGTCTCCAGCGATAGCGAGGCGGGCGGCACCTGCTCAGCCGGCGGCAAAGGACTGGGTGCCGGCGGGGCGACCGGCGGCGTCCAGCCGGATCGCCTCGATCCGCGCCTGCGCGGCGTCGAGCCGGTCGGCGCAGAGCTGGCGCAGGCGATTGCCGCGCTCGTACAGGTCGATAGCGTCCTGCAGCGGCGCGTCGCCGCTCTCCAGCCGGGCGACGATCGCCTCCAGCTCCTTCAGCGCGGCTTCGAACGACAGGTCTTGTGGCGGCGTATCCATGTACGCCGCTATGCGGCAGGCGGGCGAGGGGGGTCAAGCGACCGCGCCCTCGCCCTTGGCCCAGCCCTGACGCCCGCCGCCTTTCCGCTCAGCCGATATGTAGCAGATGCGCGAGGAAGATCAGGATCATCCCGCCGAGGATCGAGAGCAGGAACCCGGCCGGATGGAACGGCTCGTTCGTCGCGCGGGGGCTGAACAGCCGGGCGATGAACCCGCCGACGATTGACCCGGCGATGCCGAGCAGCACGGTGAGGATGAAACCCATGTGGATCGCGCCGGGATAGAAAAACCGCGCGAGGATGCCAACGATCAGGCCGACCACGATCATGCGAAGGATACCGAGCATCTATTCTCTCCCTATCTCATCCCGGACGCGCAACGTGGCACGATCGTTTCGTGTGAGCAATGGTTTGCGCGCGCGGTGGCGCGGCGATGCCGGTCTGTCGGTAGCGACGGTCAACCGGCGGCGTGGCAATATCGATCGCCCGTCGGCGTTGCTCCGTGATCCGGCCGAGGCGCGCGGCGTGGCTTGGCCAACAGCGGCATCGCCAGGATTGTATCGAGTGCACGGTCGCGCCCCGCCCGGTAATCATGCCATGTCGAGGCGATCGGCAGATCGGGGCGAATGAGGTTTTCACCGCCGCCCGAGAATTTGTAGAACCGCGTCGAATAGCGCGCGGTCCAGCCGGTATGCGGC
>JALYTP010000334.1 GCA_030854225.1 Pseudomonadota bacterium | reverse complement strand
GATCGTGACGGCAACCCCGTATTCTTGGCCAAGACCGCGTGGGAAGTCGGCTATGTCGCCGATCGCTACCCCAAGGTGCGCTTCGCCGCGACGCGTGAGCGTTAGAGCGTGCTAGTCCGCCTCTACCCAACCACGCTTGAGCGGCTTGATCGCGAGGAATGCAAGCACCGCCGCGACGAGATAGAGGCACACCCCTGCCATCGCCGCGATACCCAGCGAATGATCGCCATATTGCGCCTTCAGCGCCACCGACAGCGTGCCCATCAACAACGGCCCCAGCCCCAGCCCCAGCAAATTGTTGACGAACAGAAACGTCCCCGACGTTCCCGCGCGCATCTCCTGTGGCGCGAGGTGCTGGACCGCGGTGATGATCGGCCCCAGCCACAGTGTATTGAGCGCGTTGGGAATCAGCAGGATGAACCAGGCGAGCATCGGGTCTGGCGTCCGGAACCCCAGAATGAACATCGGCGCGGTAATCAACCAGGCGATGGCCGGAACGCGCGGATACCAGGCGCGGTCGATCTTCCCCAACCGGTCGGAGACGACGCCGCCCATGAAGATACCGATCGATCCGCCGATCAGCAGCAGCCCGCCCATGAACCAGCCGACGTTGGTCAGCTGCCCCGGCGCGGTCCAGCCGAACTGGACGGCGATGATCTTGGGCGCCCACAAGGCGAGGCCATACCCCGCCATCGAGCTGCACCCCGCGCTGATCGACAGCAACCAGTAAGCAGGCTTCCTCATCAGCAACGGCACGACGAGAAACGGCGAAGGCGCGCCCTTGATCGAGACGGTCGGGGGATAACGGTCGCGGACCAGCCAAAGGAACACCGGCGCGACAAGGATGCCGGCCAAGCCCATGACGATGAACGCCGCCTGCCAGTTGACGTATTTGGCGATATACGCGCCGAGCAGGACGCCCGATCCCAGCCCGATCGGGATGCCCATCGAATAGATGCCGACGGCCCGCGCGCGCCGTTCGACCGGAAAATAATCGGCGATCAGCGCGTAGGACGGCGCGGCGCCGCCTGCCTCGCCGACCCCCACGCCCAACCTATACAAGAACAATTGCCAGAATCCCGTCGCGGTGCCGCACAGCGCCGTGAATCCACTCCACACGACCAGCGAGGCAGCAATCACCCGCGTCTTGCCCCAGCGATCGGCCGCCAGCGCCAACGGCACGCCGAGCACCGAATACAGGATGGCGAACGCCGTGCCGCCGATCGCGCCGAATTGCGCATCGTTGAGGTCGAGGCTCGCCTGGATCGGCTTGGCGAGGATGCCCAGGATCTGCCGGTCGAGGAAGTTGAAGGTGTAGACGATCAACAACATCGTCAGCACCAGGGCCGGCGCGCGCGGTGTCGCGCTGACCGTTGCGCTCGCCATCATCCCTCTCCTACACGAAAGAACCGGACGCTTGTTGCACGAAGCGCCCGGTCCCGTCCCGCTTTATTCCGCCGCGCGGCGCGTCAGAATTTCGCCGTCGCCGTCACGAACACCTGGCGCGGGTTGCCGTAAAAGGCGGTCGCGATGCCTTCCTTGCCCAGCGTCGAAACATAACCCTTGCCGTTGGTGATGATATTGCCGCCCACATCGAGCGGCTGCCCGGCGAGGTTCGCCTTGATGTATTGATAGCCGGACGTCTTGTAATGGACGTCGGTCAGGTTCTTGGCGTGTACCCCGATCGAATACTTCCCGGCGTCGAAGCTGTAGGTGAGGTGCGCGTCCCACAAGGTATAGCCGGGCTGATCGAGGAACGGGCTCGCGGTTTCGAACTGGTGCGTCAGGCTGCGATACGACACCACGGTCGACGCGTTGATCGATCCAGCACCGACCGGCAGCACCGCCCCCAGCGTACCGCTGACCGTCCAGCGCGGGGTATTCTGGAACACGCGCACCGCGGCGACGTCGGTGCCGGTGGGGCCGATGAAGGTTTTGTACTTGGCGTCGATATAGCCGAGCGTCCCCGCCAGCGTGACGACCGACCCCGGCCCGGCAAAGTCACGCACCAGTTGCGCATTGCCCTCGAACTCCGCGCCGTTGATCCGCGCCTTGGCCGCGTTGGTAGTGATGCCGCAGAAGCTCTGCACCCCGCCGATCAGACAGCCGACCGATCCGGGGACCTGCACATCGGTGTAATCCGAATGGAAACCGTCCGCCGCAAAGGTCAGCCGGCGATCGAACAGCGCCGCCTTCCAGCCGATTTCATAACTTCTCACCGTCTCGGGCCTGAACAGCAGATAATTGTAGATTTCCTGATAGGTCGGTGTCGTCTCGGTGGCGAGCTTGGGTGCCGAGGTTCCCGATCCGCGCGGATCGAACCCGCCGCCCTTGAAGCCTTCCGAATACGAGATATAGAACATGTGATTGTCGTTCGGCTTGAACGAGAACGAAGCGCGGGGCGTGAATTTCTTGAACAGTGCGCGACCGCGAAAATTGGTCGAGGGCGCACCATACGGGATGGGATTGCCACCGAATTCGGACGTCGGGCCGCCAAAGTAACTGGCCTTGAAGATATACGATTTGCGCTCGTCCCACGTATAGCGCCCACCCAGCGAC
>JALYTP010000333.1 GCA_030854225.1 Pseudomonadota bacterium | reverse complement strand
GCGCGGGTGCGACGGGCCGCGACGGCTCGGCCGGCACGTCGTTCAAAACGCCTGCCCCAGCGAGACGTATACCGCGACGCGCGAATCGCCCGGCTGGCGGTTGATCGGGGTGCCGACATCGATGCGGATCGGCCCGAAATTGGAATAATAGCGCAAGCCAAGCCCGGTGCCGTAACGGAACTGGCTGAATTGCGGCAGCGGCGATGTGTAGATGTTGCCGCCGTCGAAGAACGGCACGAGCCCGAAATTGCCGAACACGCGCACCCGCGCCTCCAGCGCGAACTCGGTCAGGCTGCGGCCGCCGATCGGCACGTTGTTGGGATCGCGCGGGCCGATATCCTGATAGCCATAACCCCGCACCGATGCGCCGCCCCCGGCATAGAAACGCCGCGACGGCGCGATCGCGTCGCGCGGCGCACCGGCGATCGTGCCCAGCCGGATGCGTTCTGCCAGCACCACGCGTTGCCCGATCGGCTGATACGCGCTGGCATCGATCTGCGCGCGGGCATAACCGAAGGTGCGGCCCTCCAGCGACACCTCGGGCGACAACCGCCCGCCGAGCCGGAACCCGCGATGCGGATCGAGCAGATCGTCCGATCCGTCATAATTGAGCGTCAGTGGGATCGCGCCGATGAAATAGGTCTGCCGCCGCGCCGCGCCGGTCGCCAGGATCGTGTCGCGCTCATCGGTAGCGGTCAGCTCGCCGCCGATCGACCAGGTCCATTTCTTCTGGAAGAAGATCGTCGTCTGCCGCTCCAGGCTGCCGCTCAGCGACACCGATTTGGCGCGGTAGGCGGTGCGTTGCAGGTTCGAGACGACGAACTGCCCGGTCAGCACGCGGTCCCGCCCGCGAAAATTGTTGCGGCGGAATTGCGCGCTCGCCAATTGCTCCTGCGTGCCGAGGATGCCTTGCAATGTCAGCGCGCCTTCGGGCGGGAACAGGTTGCGGTTGGTCCAGTCCACTTCGGCGCGCGCGCCTTCGCCGGTGCCATAGCCCAGCTCGCCCGCAATGGTGCGCGGCGGCGCGCGTTCCAGCTTCACGTCGAGATCGACGATACCGTCGCCGGCATCGACCGGGGTGATGTCGACCGTGGAGACGAGGCTGGTCTGCACGATCGCGCGGCGCAGATCGTCGACGCTGGCCGAATCGTACGGTTTGCCGGGGGTGAAGCGCGCGATTTCCTGGATGTGCTTGGCGCCGAAGACGCGGTTGTTCGGGTTGGTGGTGATCTTGCCGAAGCGCTTGGCGCCCCCCGGCGTCACGCTCAGATCGAGCGTCGCGGTGTGCGTCGCGTGGTCGACGACGATCGCGCTGTCGCCCACCTTGGCGAAGGGAAAGCCCTCGCGCCCGATCGTCGTCTTCAGCTGATCCTCGCCCGCCGCCACCTTGTCGGCGTTGAGTGGATCGCCGGGCTTCACCCCGAACGCCTGTTCGAGCGCGGGCGCCTTGTCGCCCGCCGCCGGCAACCCCGCGAGCGTGACCGCATCGAGTTTGTAGACCACCCCCGGCTCGGCCTCCAGCACGACCAGCGGGCGGCCCTGACGCGGATCGACCCGCGAGGTGACGCGCGCGTCGTAATAACCTTGCGCGCGCAACAGCGTGACGAGCAGAGCCGAATCCTCGCGCGCGCGGCGGTTGATCTGCGCCGCGTTGGAGGGATCGCCGTCATGCGCCTCGAGCGAGGACAATTGCGCAAACCGTTCGCGCAGCAGCGCGTCGGCCACCCCGTCGATCCCGTCGATGCGGTAGTCGTAGCGCACCTCACCGGCGAGCGCGGGACGGGTATCGGGATCGCTCGGCTCGACCGGCAAATGGGAGAGATCGGGCCACGCCACCCCGATTCCCGGCAGCGGCGCGAGCGGCGCCTGCGGATCGAGCGGCGTGATCGCCGGTGGAGCAGGGGCGGCGGACGGAGTGACGGCGGGCGTGGCCGGTGGCGCCACTTTATCCTGGGCCAGGACCGGGTCCTGGGCCAGCGCGGGCGAAACGGCGAACATGCCGGCGGCGGCGCACCACATCGCGCCGCGCCTCCCGAGCGACCACATCATGGCTTGTCCTAGGGTGCGGGCGGAAATCCCGCAAGCGACGCAGGTTAAGCCGCGATCAATGCACCGTGCCGACCGCGCGATTGACCGACATCAGCACGATCAGCCGCTCGATCTGGCGCCAGCGGCAGAAATGGACGTGATTGCCCAGATCGCGGCTCTTGTCGGCGCGCGCCGCGGCCTCGAACCCGGCATCGTCGCCAAACGCCGCGATCAGCTGGGTAGCATCGGCGATGTCGCGCGAATCGGTGAGGAAAGGCATGATGGACAAACGCGAACACTCCCGAACCGGCCCCGCACCGGCAGCGCCCCGCGCGCCGCACGAGGCGTGCCAGTTGGGCGAAACGACGCATGCTCGCGCGCCACAGTGGTAAACGCTCGCCCGGGCGCTGTGCCACGCGTCCCGCGCCGGGACGCTGGCGTCCCGCGGCGGGACGTGGCAGGGACCGGGCATGGCTGCCCCTCCCCCTCCCCCTGCCCCTGCCCCTGCCCCTGCCCCTGCCCCTGCCCCTGCCC
>JALYTP010000332.1 GCA_030854225.1 Pseudomonadota bacterium | reverse complement strand
GATCTGATCCTCTTCCTCGCTCAGCCCGTGGCGGAATTTCTTCACGCCCGCGAAATCGGCAAGGTTTTCGGGCGTGATCGTCACGCTTTCGATCTTGCCCTCGAGAATCCGGCGCAACGCCTTGCGTGCCAGTTTCGCGATCTCGCGCTCTAGCGTGCGCACGCCCGCCTCGCGCGTATAGCCCTGGATCAGCGCGCGCAGGCCCTCGGTTGTCAGCACGAACTCGCCTTGCTTCAACCCGTGCGCCTCGATCTGCTTGGCTATCAGGTGGCGCTCGGCGATCTCGACCTTCTCGTCCTCGGTATAACCTTCCAAGCGGATGATCTCCATCCGATCGAGCAGCGCCTGCGGCAGGTTGAGTGTGTTCGCGGTGGTGACGAACATCACGTCGGACAGATCGAGATCGATCTCGAGATAATGATCCTGAAACTTGCTGTTCTGTTCCGGGTCGAGCACTTCGAGCAACGCCGAGGCGGGGTCGCCGCGGAAATCCTGGCCGAGTTTGTCGATCTCGTCGAGCAGGAAGAGCGGGTTCGATGCCCCGGCCTTTTTGAGGTTGGTGACGATCTTGCCCGGCAGCGAGCCGATATAGGTGCGCCGGTGCCCGCGAATCTCGGCTTCGTCGCGCACCCCGCCGAGCGACTGGCGGATGAACTCACGCCCCGTCGCCTTGGCGATCGACTTGCCGAGCGACGTCTTGCCGACACCGGGCGGCCCGACGAGGCACAGGATCGGCCCCTTCAGCTTGTTGGTGCGCGCCTGCACCGCGAGATATTCGACGATCCGGTCCTTGACCTTCTCCAGCGCATAATGATCCTCGTCGAGCACCTCCTGCGCTGCCGCGATATCCTTCTTGATCTTGGACTTCTTGCCCCATGGCAGGCCGAGCAGCACGTCGAGATAGTTGCGCACGACGGTCGCCTCGGCGCTCATCGGCGCCATGGTCTTCAATTTCTTCAACTCGCCCGTCGCCTTGGCGCGCGCTTCCTTCGACAGTTTCATCGTCGCGATCTTGTGCGCCAGCTCGGCGATCTCGTCACCCTCGCCTTCCTCGCCCTCGTTACCGAGTTCGCGCTGGATCGCCTTCAACTGCTCGTTGAGGTAATATTCGCGCTGGGTCTTCTCCATCTGGCGCTTGACGCGCGACTTGATCTTCTTTTCGACCTGCAACACGCCCAGTTCGCCTTCCATGA
Organism: Pseudomonadota bacterium; assembly: GCA_030854225.1. Classification (GTDB taxonomy): domain Bacteria; phylum Pseudomonadota; class Alphaproteobacteria; order Sphingomonadales; family Sphingomonadaceae; genus Sphingomonas. Next base: position 1,382 of record JALYTP010000332.1, on the reverse strand, counting down.
AGGCGAACACCATCTCCAGCCTTTTGCCCGGATCGGCCTCGATCAGCAGCGACTGCTTGTCGGCGACCTTGACCGAGATGTTGGCGGCAACCGCATCGGCGAGGCGCGACGGTTGCTCGATCTCCGCGAGCTGCACCGCGGTTTCGGCGGGAAGCTTGCGGTTGAGCTTCGCGTAATTCTCGAACTGATCGACGACCGAGCGCATCAGCGCGGCGAGTTCGTGGCTCATCGCCTCGCCCGTCGCAGCCAGATCCTCGGCGCCGTCGTCGCCTTCGAGCATCTCCACGGTGGCAACGAGATGATCGTCGGCCGACTCGAGCGATTCGAGTTTCGCGCGCAGCTTGCCCTCGACCAGCACACGCACCGTGCCGTCGGGCAGTTTGAGCAATTGCAGCACGGTCGCGGTGACGCCGATATCGTACAGATCGTCGCGACCGGGGTCGTCGTTCGCCGGATCGAGCTGTGCGACCAGGAAAATCTCCTTGTCGGCATTCATCGCCGCCTCCAGCGCCGCGACGGACTTGTCGCGGCCGACGAACAGCGGCACGATCATGTGCGGGAACACGACGATGTCGCGCAACGGCAAGACGGGATAGGTATTGGTCATGGATACTCCGGTGACGCCGAAACGCGGCGCCATTCGATCCTTATATGGTGCCGCTGCGCGTTCCATCAATCGGGTCCTTGATCGGGCCGCGCGATTGGCAGTGGCGGTGTTGCCGCTATGCGCCGTCGCGGCCGCCGACCTGCCGGGCAAAGGCAAGCCTGCGCTGACCGCCCAGACCCAGCGATCGGGCGGGCCGATCGACCCGGACCAGGCGAAGTTACGCTTCGATTCCGCCGATCTAAGTTTCGAAGTCTCGCCCGACAGCGAGACGATCAATGCCACCGCGATCCTTACCTTCACCGCGAAGGCGCCGCTCGATCGACTGGTGATCGATCTCGATCGCAACCTCGGACCGCGCTCGATCGCGCTGGATGGCGCGCCCCTGCCCGCATCGGCATACGCCAATCCCGAGGGTCGCCTGACGATCACACTGCCGCACGGCGTACCCACAGGGCGGACGGTTGTGGCGACGATCGGTTTCGGCGGCACCCCGCACGTCGCCGAACACGCGCCGTGGGACGCGGGGATGGTGTGGTCCAAAACGCCCGATGGTCGCCCATGGATCGCCAGCACGACCGAAGGTTATGGCTGCGACATCTTGTGGCCGTGCCTCGATTTCCCGACCGGGGAACCGAGCGTGGTGACGCTGCACATCACCGTGCCGGCGGGATTGAAAGCGCCGTCCAACGGCGTGCTGCTGGGCACCACGACTCTGCCCGATGGCAGGACGACATGGAATTGGCGCGTCGCGCACCCCAATACCTACGCCATCGCG
>JALYTP010000331.1 GCA_030854225.1 Pseudomonadota bacterium | reverse complement strand
CACCTGGTCTACCTGCTCGGCGCGACCTTCATCGCGATCGCCTTCCAGCCGTTCATCTACATGCTGATCGGTGCGCAGATCGGGCTCGACACCTATCTCGCGCGCAAACGCAGCGAGACGGCGTGGCGGCCGATGCGCAAGGCGCCCGATCCGGTGCCGGCGACATGGACGGCGGCGTGAAGCACGAGCTGCGCGCGCTGACGAGCATGCGCGGGATCGCGGCATGGTTCGTCGTGCTGTATCACATCCGCCTGTCGATCGCGGGGCTGCCCCCCGCCGCGACGGCGTTCTTCGCCAAGGGTTATCTCGCGGTCGATTTCTTCTTCCTGCTGTCGGGCTTCGTGATCTGGCTGAGCTGGGGCGAGCGATTGCGCGCGGAAGGATTACGCACCGCACCGGCATTCCTGCAGAAGCGCATCGCGCGGATCTGGCCGCTGCATTTGTTCATGCTCGCCGGCGCGGTGGCGCTTGCGCTGATCCTCGCGGCAACCGGTCGCGCCGATCCGGCGGATTATCCCTTCGGTCAATTGCCGCTGCATATCCTGCTGCTGCACAATTGGGGCTTCACCGACCGGCTGGTGTGGAACGATCCGAGCTGGTCGATCAGTTGCGAGCTCGCCGCCTATCTGTTGTTTCCCCTGCTCGCGCTGACGATCGACTGGCGGCGGTTGCCAAGCTGGGTGGTGGTGGGCGCGATCGTCGCGCTGCTGCTGATGTTGCACGCGGCAATGGACGGTGCGCCGACGCTCGGCACCGACATCGCGCATCTCGGCTTGCCGCGCTGCCTGTTCGAGTTCGCCGCCGGGTCGGCGGTCGGCGCGCTGTGGTTGCGCTGGAGGGAGGCACCCGCGCGGCCCGCCATCGTCGCGGCATGCCTGAGCGCGCTGCTCTTCGCCGCGTGGCTATCCGGCCTGCTGCCCGAAACCCTCGCCATCCCCGCCTGCTTCGCCGCAGCACTCCTCGCGCTCGCGCTGACCAGCGGCATGGCGCGCAACCCGCTCGATGGCGCCGCGATCCATTATCTCGGCGAGATCAGCTACGCGACCTATCTCGGCCATTTCCTGCTGTTCGTGGTGTTCAAGCTCGCGCTGGTCGACGATCCGCATGCGGTGCCGCCGGTGCTGATCGCGCTGTACCTGGCGCTGGTGCTGGCGAATTCGGTCGCGCTCTATCATCTGGTCGAACGCCCGGCGCAGCGCTGGGTCAACCGCTGGCGGCTCCCGGCGCGGTCCGGAACGAAGGCGTCGACCGCGCATTTCTAACCCCGAACCAGCGGGGAGCGGCATGCGACTGAGTTATTGCGACGACAGCACACCGGGGATCACCCGCGCCAGGGTGCGCCACGGCTGGGCCTATTACGGCCCTGACGGTGCGCGCATCACCGACCGTGACGAGATCGACCGGTTGAACGCGGTCGGCCTGCCTCCGGCGTACACCGATGCGTGGTATTGCCCCAAAGCCAACGGCCACATCCAGGCGGTCGGGTGGGACGACAAGGGCCGCAAGCAATATCGCTATCATGCCGGTTACCGCGAGAAGCGCGATGCCGCCAAATATGATCGCTGCGCCGATTTCGGCCATGCGCTGGGCCGGTTGTGCAAGACGGTCGCCGCCGATCTGCGCAAGCGCTCGCTATCGAAGGACCGCGCCGTTGCCGCCGTCGTGCGCCTGCTCGACGCTGGGCACATCCGCGTCGGCAACGAAAGTTATGCCAAGGATAACAAGAGTTTCGGCGCAACGACCCTGCTCAAGCGGCATGCCAAGGTGAGCGGCCAGACGCTCAAGCTCCAGTTCAAGGCCAAATCCGGCAAGCTGTGCACCCTGACGATGACCGACGGATCGCTGCGCCGCTTCGTCAAGAAGATGCTCGACGTCGACGACCAGCATCTGTTCGCCTGGCTCGACGATGCCGGCGAGGCGCACCCCGTCACCTCGTCCGACGTCAATTCCTATATCCGTGCGGCGACCGGCGAGGATTTCACCGCCAAGCATTTCCGCACCTGGGCGGCGAGCGCCACCGCGTTCGAGGCGCTGGCGACCGCTGATCACGACATCAGCCTCAAGACGATGCTCGCGCCAGTGACCGAAAAGCTCGGCAATACGCCCGCCATCGCGCGCAAATCCTATGTCCACCCGGCGCTCATCGCGTTGGTCAAGCAGGGCCAGACGCGGTTTCGCGAGAAGCTCAAGCTGCCCCGCGCGGCGGGCGGGCTCAGCGCGGTCGAACGCGGGTTGATCGCCTACCTCGAAAAGACTGGCCTCGAAAAGACTGGCCTCGAAAAGACTGGCCTCGAAAAGACTGGCGCCCCCGCGCTCGCCAAGGCAGCGTAATGTCCATGAACAATACCATTGCCGCCGCAGCGGCCGCCGCGCCGCGCCGTCCGCTCACCACCGAAACGGTGCAAGGCCAGGCGCATGATTTCTATGTGGCGAGCACGGCGTGGCTACAGACCCACTGGCTGCAGATCCTGATCGCGATCGGTGCTGGAATCGCGATCTTCCTCGCGCTGCATTTCGTGAAATCGCTCGGCAACCGCTTGTGCAACCGCGACACGAACGGCACCGGGTGGGGCACGAT
>JALYTP010000045.1 GCA_030854225.1 Pseudomonadota bacterium | reverse complement strand
TTCCCCCGCAGGCGCGATCGATCAATGTTTCACGTCGCGCCAGACGTTCTGATACGCGCCCCAGGCCAGGAAGCAGAAGATCAGCAGGAAGGCGAGCGCCGCCCAGCCGGCGATGTGGCGCGCCTCCAGCTTCGGCTCCGCCGTCCAGACGAGGAACGCGGCCACGTCCGTCGCCATCTGATTGACCGTCGGCTTGGTGCCGTCCAGATACTGGACCTGCCCGTCGCTGGTGAGTTGCTTGGCCATCGCGATGTTCATCGTCGCGAAATAAGGGTTGGCGTGGAGCCCCGGTGGCGTCTTCACATCCGGAAACTCCTTGAGCATCTCCGCCGATTGCGGCTCATACCCGGTCAGGATCGAATAGACGTACGCTGCCCCGCCCTCGCGCGCCTTGGTCATCAGCGACAGATCGGGCGGCAGCGCGTTGTTGTTGGCGGCCTTGGCGGCGATGTCGTTGGCGAACGGCGACGGGAAGTGATCCGACGGCAGGTTCTTGCGCGTCGCGGCTTCACCGGTGTCGGGGTTGATCGACGGCTGCTGGATCGCCCAGTCGGCCGCGATCGCCTTCACCTGGCCGTCGTCATAGCCGATCTCCTTGAGATCGCGGAACGACACCTGCTTGAGCGAATGGCACGCCGAGCAGACTTCCTTGAACACCTGGAACCCGCGCTGCACCTGGCGCTTGTCGAACGTGCCCAGCGGGCCGTCGGACTGCAAATGCAGTTCCTTGGGCTCCTTGTGCCACTTGCTGTCTGAAATCGTCGGCGCGGCCGGATCGGTGATCAGCCCCGAGACGCTGTTGAAAAGCGCGATCGCGAGCACGAACGCGAAGCCCAGCCCGACAATCCCTGCGATGAAGCGAACCATGTTCGTACGTCCCCTAATCGTTCGCTTACGAGGCCAGCGCGGTCTGCGCCGGGCTCGTGCCGCCATGCTTCGCCAGCACCGCCTCGGTGATCGAGTGGGGCAGCGGCACCGGCCGTTCCGACCGCGAGATCATCGGCAGGATGATCAGGAAGTGGACGAAGTAATAGCCCGCCGAAAGCTGCCCCAGGATCGTGTATTTCGGCGATACTTCCGATCCGCCGACCCAGCCGAGCACCAGCACGTCGGCCACCAGCACCCAGAAGAAGATGCGGAACTTGGGCCGGAAATTGCCCGATCGCACCGGCGACGTATCGAGCCACGGCAGGAAGAACAGCAGCAGGATCGAGCCGAACATCGCCAGCACCCCCCACAGCTTTGCCGGCAGGATGAAATCGGCCGTGAACGAACGCAGGATCGCGTAGAACGGCCAGAAATACCATTCGGGCACGATATGCGCCGGCGTCGAGAGCGGGTTGGCCGCGATGTAATTGTCGGGATGGCCGAGCGCGTTGGGCGCGAAGAACACGATCGCGGCGAAGATCAGCAGGAACACGCCGAGCCCGAAGCCGTCCTTGGCGGTATAATAGGGGTGGAACGGCACGGTATCCTGCTCCCCCTTCACCTCGACCCCGGTCGGGTTGTTCGAACCGGGCAGATGCAGCGCCCAGATGTGCAGGATGATCACCGCCGCGATGATGAACGGCAGCAGGTAATGCAGCGAGAAGAAGCGGTTGAGCGCGGCATCGTCCGGTGCGAAGCCGCCCAGCAGCCACACCCGGATCGTCTCGCCCACCCCCGGTATCGCCGAGAAGAAGCCGGTGATGACCTGCGCCCCCCAGAAGCTCATCTGCCCCCATGGCAGCACATAGCCCATGAACGCCGTCGCCATCATCAGCAGGAAGATGACCACGCCGAGCAGCCAGACCATTTCGCGCGGGGCCTTGTACGATCCGTAATACAGCCCGCGGAAGATGTGGGTGTAGACGACGATGAAGAACATGCTCGCGCCGGTCGCATGGGCATAGCGCAGGAACCAGCCGGCGTTGACGTCGCGCATGATGTGCTCGACCGAATCGAACGCTACGCCGCCGTTCGCGGCATAGTGCATCGCCAGCACGATGCCGGTGATGATCTGGATGCCGAGCGCCGCGCCGGCGAGCACGCCGAAGTTCCAGAAATAATTGAGGTTGCGGGGCACCGGATAGCCCGCGCCGACCGCGTTGTAGACCAGACGCGGCACCGGCAGGCGCTCGTCCATCCACTTCATGAAGCCGTTGGTCGGCGTGTATTGCTTGGCCCAGGGAAAGCTCATCTCTTACTTCCTCAACCGACCGTCACCGTCGTCGCCGACGTGAACTGATATTTCGGGACGAACAGGTTCTTCGGCGCGGGGCCTTTGCGGATGCGCGCGGCGGTATCGTATTGCGATCCGTGGCACGGGCAGAAATAGCCGCCATATTGCCCGCGATTGTCGCCCTCATGGATGCCGAGCGGAATGCAGCCGAGATGAGTGCACACGCCGAGCGTGATGAGCCAGTTCTCGTGGCCCGGCAGCGTGCGCTCCTCCAGCGTCTGGGGATCGCGCAGCTCACTGAGCGGCACCGCCTTCGCCTCGGCGATTTCCTTGGGCATCAGGTTGCGCACGAACAGCGGTTGCTTGCGGAAAGTGGTGATGACGCCCTGCCCCGGCTCGATCTTCGACAGATCGACATCGGTGGTGGACTGCGCGAGCACGTCGGCCGACGGGTTCATCTGGTTGATCAGCGGCAACACCGCGATCGCGCCGCCGACACCGATCCACGCGACCGCGGCGATGTTGATGAAATCGCGGCGGCGGGGATCGCCGGCATCTTCGTGGTAGATGGCGGGGTCTTCACCCACCGGCACCGCGCTGTCGTTCGCCATTTACCTGCCCTTGCAACTCGAATAATCCGGCATGATCGGTGCGCCTCGCGACCTGCGCACGCCCACCGACCCTCCGTCCCCACGGAGGCTGCGGGCCTGATAGACGCGGGTGGCCGCGTTTGCCAACAGCATTTTGACCCGGTTGCGCACAGCGCGCGCGGCGGGCAGGAAAATCGCCATGCGCATCGCTTTGTACGAACCCGATATCGCCGGCAATGTCGGCACCATCCTGCGCCTCGCCGCCTGCTTTGGCGTGGGAGTCGACCTGATCGAGCCGATGGGATTCGCGTGGAGCGACCGGGCGCTGGCCCGCGCCGGCATGGATTATATGGCCGACACCGAGGTACAGCGCCATGTCGACTGGGCGACGTTCGCGACACAAACCACAGGGCGCATCGTCCTGCTCACCACCACCGGCGGCACGCGGCTGGACGCGGCGCGATTCGAACCGGGCGACGTGCTGCTGCTCGGCAGCGAGAGCGCGGGCGTGCCCGCCGCCGTCCATCAGCGCGCCGACCTGCGCGTCGCGATCCCGATGCGCGCAGGTTTCCGGTCGCTCAATGTGGCCGTCACGGCGGGCATCGCGCTGGCCGAGGCGCTGCGCCAGACCGGCGGTTTTCCGGACTGATCGGTCGTCACCCGGCGCCGAGGCTCAGCGCGACGCCTGCATCTGGCGGTACAGCGCGATGCGAATCAGCAACCCGCCCAGTGTGGCCGCCGCCGCGATCGCGCCGATGGCGGCATCGATGATCGCGCCCGACACCGGGTTGGCGAGCGGCGCATGATCGAGCGCGCCGCCCACCGCCTGCACCGGCACCGCGACCAGATAGGCGATGATCGGCGCGAACATGCCCAGCCCCGCCAGCAGGAAGCCCCGGCCCCGCGTCCGGCGAACGCTGCGCGCGATCGACTCCACCACACTCGCCGGGCGCTCGGCGAACAGGATCGGCCCGGTCAGGATCAGGCGCCCGACGAGATAATAGCCGGGCAGGATGAACAGCACGAGCCCGGCGCCGAGCAGCATATCGACCAGCAGCGCCAGCATTATATAACGCGGCCACGCGCGCAGCCCGGTCGCGACCGCCTCGTGCAGCGTCCCGGCCTCGGCGCGCAGATACAGGCTGAACACGATCGCCGATCCGGCCAGCGTCCATGCCTGGCTGGCCAGCAACGGCACGGCGTTGGCGAGATACCAGCGCTGCATCACCTCCACCGCGTTGGTAAGGATCTGCCCGCCGTCCGACGGGGCATCGGGCAGCGGCAGGAACAGCCCCTGGGCGAACACCGGCAGGAAAAAGAAGATCCCCATCACCGGCAACAGGATGGCATGATCGGTGCGCCACAGCCGCCAGGCCGCGCGCAGCACACCGGCGATATCGAGTTTCATCGCGGGTCGACGATCGCCTCGCGCGCGTCGCGCACGGCCAGGTAAAGCTTGCCGGTAAACGCCGCCGCCAGCACGGAGAAGATGGTCGATACCATTGCCACGACGATCGCCGTCAGGATCGCGGCGAGCGAGAAGGCGCCCTGCCCGACGAACACCAGCGCGAAGATCGAGCCGAACACGAACCGCGCCGCCATCGACGCGACCGACGACACGATGACGTAGAGGATCAGCACCCCGACGATCTTGAGCGCCACGCCGCGCGTCAGCTGAAACGATCGCCACGGCGAGCGCGCTCCCTGTCGCTCGATCAGCACGACCGGATTGGTCAACGCCAGCCGCGCGCCGAGCCAGATGAGCGCAACGATCAGCAGCAGAGCGTACAGGACGGCGATGGCGAGCGCTGGGCCGGACGCCATCTGCGGATGCCTCCCTGCGGCCGCGGCGGCGAAATCGAACCCGCCCGCCGCCATCGCGATGCCGATCGGCACGCACAGCACCAGCACGCCGGCCGCGATCATCAACCCGATGCCGATCGCCAGCGGCAGGCGGCGCGCGGCAAGCCGCATCGCCGGATCGCGCCCGCCGGGGGGATCGAGCGTGAAGGCGGTGATCGCCAGGCTACCCCAGAAGATGACCAGCCCCAGCACCAGCACCGCCAGGTTGATCAGCAGCTTGCCCCCGGTATCTGCCGCCTGCGCGGCGGGCGCCAGGATCGTCATGCCGGCATAGGGCAGCGCGATCCCGCCCATAGCGATCGGCCACAACGCCTTGCCATGGTCGCCCAGAAACGCGCTCGTCCGATCCCAGACCGTGCCGATATTCACCGTCGTCATGCGATCTCCCCGCGCCGCTGCCCGCCGCGTGTTAGCGCAGCACCGCGCGCTTTGCCAACGCTCCGACGGTTGCGCGGCGACGAGGGGACGCGCTAACGACCCCCGCGTGACCGATCCTGGCGACATCGAATGGCGCGTCGAGCCCGCGCCTGCCCCCTATGAGCAGGCGCTTGCCATCATGGAAGCCCGCGCGGGCGACATTGCCACGGGCACCGCGCGCGAGCTGATCTGGCTGCTCGAACATCCCAGCGTCTATACCGGCGGCACCAGCGCGGACCCGGCGGAACTGCTCGATCCGCGCTTTCCCGTCATCGGCACCGGGCGCGGCGGACGCTATACCTATCACGGCCCGGGGCAGCGGATCGGCTATGTGCTGCTCGACCTCAACCGGCGCGGACGCGACGTGCGCGGCTATGTCCACGCGCTGGAAGGCTGGTTGATCGCGGCGCTCGATCTGTGCGGCATCGCCTCGTTTCGCGCGCCGGGCCGCATCGGCATCTGGACGATCGACCGCGACGGCCGCGAGGCGAAGATCGGCGCGATCGGGGTGCGCGTGCGTCGCTGGATCACGCTGCACGGCTTTTCGGTGAACCTGTCGCCCGATCTGTCCCATTTTGGCGGGATCGTGCCGTGCGGCATCGCCGACCATCCCGTCACGAGCGCGCAGGCGCTGGCCAAGCCCGTCGCCATGGCAGGATTCGACGCCGCGCTGGCCGCCGGTTTCCCCCGCTTTCTCGAAACACTTTCTTCGCCGGGGTAAAACTGGGCTTGAGGGGGCGGGCAATTCAGTCTACCGTCAACTCCGGTTTGGGTAATAAGCGGTCTCGAGGCCGTCCAGATCCAGCTATTAGGGAGCCTTCCATGCGTGCATTCATTTCCAAAGTCGTAGCCGGTGCGATGATCGCCGGCGCGGCGCTGACGATCGCGGCCTGCAAGCCGTCGACGACTGCCGACACCAACGTGACCGACACCAACATGGTCGTCGAAACCAACACCACCGACGAGATGACCGGCACCGATGCCACGATGGGCAACGGCGGCATGATGGCCGACAACGCCGCCATGGGTAACGACGCGATGATGTCGAACACCATGACGACGACGACCAACACAATGACGACCGAGAACAAGATGTAATAACCCGCAAGGGTTGTTCACTTCGGGGCCGTCCGGGAAACCGGGCGGCCCTTTCGATTCCACACCTTTCGATTCCGGCAGTTTCAATGCCGGCAGCTTCGAATCCAATTACCGCGAACCGCACGCATTTTGCCCCCGATGGGCAAAATCGCTTGGGTCGAACCGCAAAGCGCCTTAACCATGTTCCTGTTCGGATGAGGATGTCATGACGTTGCGTATCATATCCCTGTTTGCGGTCGTCCTGGGCCTGTGCGCCGCCGCCCCTGCCTCGGCGCAATTCTATCTGCGCACTCCCGATCTCAGGAGCGCGCCGGTGCAGGGCAACGAACCCGGCGTGGGCGAGCCAATGCCGGGTGCGACGGCGGACGAAATCCGTGCCGAGCTGGTGTGGAACATGCGCTCCGCGCTCAACGTCGCGGCGCTGCAATGCCAGTTCGAACCGACCCTGATGAGCGTCGAGAATTACAACACCATCCTCTACAACCACCGCGACGAATTGAAGAAGGCGTTCGATACGCTGGGCAAGTATTTCGTGCGCACCGCCAAGACGAAGAAGGACGGGCAGAACAATCTCGACCGGTTCGGGACGCGCACCTATTCCAGCTTCACCGCGGTCGCCGGGCAGCGCGGGTTCTGCACGACGGCGGGATCGATCGCCGCGCAGGAGGCGTTCGCGCCGCGCGGCGGCTTTCACACGATCGCCAGCCAGCGCATGCGCGAACTGCGCGACAGCCTGAAACCGTATGGCGAGCAGCAATTTCCCGGCGGGGTCCAGCTATATGGCATACCCGCCGTCCCCCGGCTCGATGATGCCTGCTGGAAGCGCGATCAGTGGAACGGCAAGTGCGGGCCGCTGACGGTCGCGACGAACTGATCGCTATCCCGGTCGCGCCCTAGCGCAGACCGAGCGTCTTGTGCGCCTGTAGCGTCAGGCGCCATTTCGGCCGCGCCAGCGCGAAATCGACCGCCGCCGCCTGGTTGGCGAGCGCCGACGCATCGTCCATCGGCTGGACGAGGAAATGGGTGAAATCCCACGTCTCGATAGCGGCGACATCGGTGCCCTGCTGCGGCCAGACCAGCTTCAACTCATCGCCGCGCCGCTGGACCACCGTGCTGCCGGCCTTGGGGCTGACGCAGACCCAGTCGATGCGTGGATGGACCGCGATCGTCCCGTTCGTCTCGATCGCGATACGGAAACCCGCATCGTGCAGCGCATCGACCAGCGCATCGTCGACCTGGAGCATCGGCTCGCCGCCGGTCAGCACGACGAAGCGGCGATCGCCCGAGGGGCCCCAGTGATGCTCGACCGAAGCGACCAGCGCGCCGGCATGCGCGAACCTGCCCCCGCCCGCACCGTCGGTGCCGACGAAATCGGTGTCGCAGAACCGGCAGGTCGCGCTCGCCCGGTCCCGCTCGCGCCCCGACCAGAGGTTGCACCCGGCGAAGCGCACGAACACCGCGCGCGCGCCGGCATTCACGCCCTCGCCCTGGAGCGTCAGGAACATCTCCTTGACGGCATAGCCCATGTTACGGCTGGACGGCGTAGATCGTCGGATCGGTCAGCCCGGCCTCGGCGAAGCCCTTGGCGCGCAGCCGGCAACTGTCGCACCGCCCGCAGTGCAGGCCCCCGGGCGCGGGATCGTAGCACGACCAACTGACCCCGGCATCGAGCCCGAGGCGCGCGGCCTCGCGCACGATATCCGCCTTCGTCATATGCTGGAGCGGGGCATGGATGCGGAACGGCGTCCCCTCCACACCGGCCTTGGTCGCCAGTTCGGCCAGTCTTTCGAACGCGGCGATGAAGTCGGGGCGGCAATCGGGATAGCCCGAATAATCGAGCGCGTTGACCCCGATATAGAGGTCGCGCGCGCCCGCCGCCTCGGCCCAGCCGAGCGCGAGGCTGAGGAAGATCGTGTTGCGCGCCGGCACATAGGTGACCGGGATACCCGCCTCCACACCGCCTTTGGGCACATCGATGTCCGCCGTCAGCGCCGAGCCGCCGAACACCGACAGGTCCATCGGCAGCACGATATGGCGTTCCGCGCCCAGCATCCCCGCGATGCGCCGCGCGGCGGCGAGCTCGACCTGATGGCGCTGGTTGTAATCGATCGACAGTGCCAGCAGCACATGCCCGTCTTCCTTCGCGCGCGCGGCGGCGACCATCGAATCCAGGCCGCCCGAAATGAGCGCGACCGCGTGGGTCTTTTGCAGTGTCATGATGTCACGCCGACTAGGCGCGGCGACGGCGGATCGCAACCGCGTAGAAAAAAATGGGCCGTCCGAAGACGGCCCAGGAATTGCCCGTCACCGGGCAACAAGGGAGGAAAGCGTGCCCCGAAAACTGGAAACACCAAAGTTCTTTAAGGTGCCCGCGGTAAACAGCGGGTTAATGCGCGCCCGGCGAACAGGCGCCGATGCGGCGCCCTTCATAATCGAGATCGAACGGCGCGCCGCCGGCGATCCCCTGCGTCTGTACGCGGAGCAGCCGTGGCGTCTCGACCGACAGGACGGTGCGGCCGTGGCCGTGGCCGGGGCAATCGTAATGCACCGTCGCCGCCGCCGGATCGTCGGCCAGCACCAGATGGTGACACGCCGCCCCGGGATGGCCGAGCTGGAGC
>JALYTP010000330.1 GCA_030854225.1 Pseudomonadota bacterium | reverse complement strand
CTCGACAGCGCGCGCGACCGCGGGCTGAAGGTGGTGCCGCAATGCCCTTTCGTCGCGGCGTACATCGCCAAGCATCCCGAATATCGCGGGTTGCTCGCATAAGCTATTCCGCCGCTACCGCTTCCTCGCGCTCCTGCGCCTGGCGCGCCCACATGTCCGCGTAGAGGCCGTTCTGCCGCAGCAGCGCGGCGTGGTTGCCGCGCTCGACCACCTGCCCCGCCTCCAGCACGACGATCTCGTCGGCGTGGACCACGGTCGACAGGCGGTGCGCGATGACGATCGTGGTGCGGCCGCGCTCGATTGCCTCCAGCGTCTCCATGATCTCGTCCTCGGTGCGGCTGTCGAGCGCGCTGGTCGCCTCGTCGAGGATCAGGATCGGCGGGTTCTTGAGCAAGGTGCGCGCGATCGCCACGCGCTGTTTCTCGCCGCCCGACAGTTTCAGCCCGCGCTCACCGACGCGCGTCTCGTATCCGTCGGGCTGGCGCTCGATGAACCCGGCGATCGCCGCGCCTTTGGCGGCGCGCGCGATCTCCGCCGGCCCCGCCCCCTCGCGGCCATAGGCGATGTTGTACCCGATCGTATCGTTGAACAGCACGGTATCCTGCGGCACGATGCCGATCGCGGCGCGAAGGCTCGCCTGCGTCACGCGCGCGATGTCCTGCCCGTCGATCGTGATGCGCCCGCCGGTCAGATCGTAGAAGCGGTACATCAGCCGCGCGAGCGTCGATTTGCCCGCGCCCGAGGGCCCGACCACCGCCAGCGTCTTGCCCGCCGGGATATCGAGATCGATGCCCTTCAGGATCGGCATGCCGTTATCGTACCCGAAGCGCACATCCTCGAACCGCACATGCCCCGCGCCGACCGCGAGCGGCGGGGCACCGGGCGCATCGGTGACTTCGCTCGGCGTGTCGACCAGATCGAACATCGCGCCCATGTCGATCACGCCCTGCCGGATCGTGCGATAGACCATGCCGAGCAGATCGAGCGGGCGGAACAGCTGCGACAGGAGGGTCGAAACGAACACCACGTCACCCGCCGAAAAACGCGCTTCGCCCCAGCCCCACGCGACGAACGCCATCCCGCCGCCCAGCATCAGGTTGGTCGTCGCCGCTTGCCCGACATTGAGCCAGGCAAGCGAATTCTCCGATCTGGTCGCCGCATTGGCATAGGCGATCATGGCGTTTTCGTAGCGTTTCGCCTCGCGCGCCTCGGCGCCGAAATATTTCACCGTCTCGAAATTGAGCAGCGAATCGACCGCATGCGCCACCGCGCCGGTATCGAGATCGTTCATCCGCATGCGCAGCGCCGCGCGCCAATCGGTCACCCAGCGCGTGAAGGCGATGTAGACCACCACCATCAGGACGGTCGCGCCGACCAGCCCCCAGCCGAAATTGCGCCGGAAGATGTTGAGCACCAGGGCGAGTTCGAGCACCGTCGGCGCGATGTTGAACAGCATGAAATACAGCATCGTATCGATGCTCTTGGTGCCGCGCTCGACCACCTTGGTCACCGCCCCGGTGCGCCGTTCGAGGTGAAAGCGCAGCGACAGCTGGTGGAGGTGCTGGAACACCGTCGCCGCCAGCCGCCGGGTCGCGTCCTGCCCGACACGTTCGAACACCGCGTTGCGCACATTGTCGAACAGCGTCGTCGCGAAGCGCGCGCCGGCATAGCCCGCGACCAGCGCGATCACGATCCACACCGCCGATCGCTGCCCCTGCGCCATCCGGTCGACCGCCCATTTGAGCGTGTAGGCGCTGACATAGACCTGCGTCACCTTGGACAGGACGACGAGCAGCATCGCCGCGACGATCCGCGCCTTGAGCACGGGCTCTCCCACCGGCCACAGATAGGGCAGAAAGCGCCGCAGCGTCGGCAGCAGGGGGCGGTCGACGCTGGGGGTCTCGGTGATCGGCGGCATGAGGCTCCATGTAGGAGCACCACCACGCGCGCGCAAAGCCGGTGGCGGAACCGCCTGCATCCTTCGGCCGTTTTATCGACCGACACCGGGAGAAGCGCGATGGAACCCCTGTTCTACGTGATGGCGATCATGGGCTGCGACGACGGATCGGCACAGTGCGCGCAGGCGCGGCTCGAACCGGCGCATTACCAATCTCTCCAGCTTTGCCAGGCCGCGATGGGCGATGCGCTACGCAAGAGCGATATCGACTATCCCGTCGTGACCGCCACTTGCCAGGGGCGCGGCATGATGATGACCCGCGTCGATAATCCCCACCGCCGCAACGGTTGAGACAGCGCACCTGCTATCGCTGGCGATGGGACTTCGGCCTGCCCGGCGTCAGTGCGCGCCATTCCCGCCCGGATCGTTGTCGACCGGCCGGCCGGGGCCGCCGCTATCGGGCCGCCTGCCGCGCCCGCCCGCGTTGCGGACGGTGGGGAGCGGCGGCAGTGCGTCGCGCCTGATCGCGCCGCGACGGTCGCGGTCCAGAATGTCGAATCGCTCGTCTGCGGCGGTGATCCATTCTTGCCGATCGACCCCACGATTGAAATTGGTATCCGCGATGGTCACCGGCTCGGGATAATCGAACCACGAATAGCGCGCCGCGCCTTGCCGGCCCTCGACCGCTTGAGG
>JALYTP010000329.1 GCA_030854225.1 Pseudomonadota bacterium | reverse complement strand
CGATAGTCTATCCGACGATTTCCGTCCGCATTCTTCCAAATTTCTTCCAAATGGAGGGGCGAACGGTTTGGAGAAAACGGATGGAGTTGGTGTCATGGCGAAGTCCAGCATTCGGATCACGAAGCGCGTTGTCACCGACCTGAAGGCGACCGGCGTCGATCGCTTCGTCTGGGACAACGAGCTGATCGGCTTTGGCGTCCGCGTCTCTCCCAAGGGCCTGATTACCTACATCTACCAGTATTTTCTGGAAGGGCGCACGCGCCGCTTCAAGATCGGCATTCACGGTGTCCCCTGGACACCGGAGACCGCGCGTCAGGAAGCCACGCGCCTCGCCGGTCTCGCGGTCAGCGGCGACGATCCTCAGCAAGCCAAGATCGAGCAGCGTAAGGCGATGATCGTCGCCGAGCTGTGCGACCTTTATCTCACCGAGGGGCTGCTCACCCGCAAGGAAAGCTCGGTCAGTTCAGCGCGCGGCGATATCGAGAACCACATCAAGCCGCTGCTCGGCACCCGAAAAGTGGCTTCGCTCGAACGCGCCGATCTCGAAACCATGATGCGCGACATCGCAGCCGGCAAGACAGCGCGAACCGCCAAACTCGGTACTCGCCGTCTCTCGCGCGTGCGCGGCGGCAAGGGGGCGGCCAGTAGCGCGCTCACCGTGTTGAGCGCGGCGCTCGGTTTTGGCGTCGTCCGCAAGGTCCGCGCCGACAACCTCGCGCTCGGCATCCGCAAATTCCCCGGCAAGAAGATCGAGCGCTTCCTCTCGCCCGCCGAACTCGCGCGCCTCGGCGAGGCGCTGTCGGCGGCAAGCGCGCTCGGGGTCGAAAGCCCTTACGCCATCGCCGCTCTTCGGCTGCTCATCCTGACCGGCTGCCGCAAGAATGAGATTCTCACCCTCAAGCGCCCGCATGTCGACGCTTACCATCGCTGCCTGCGCCTGCCCGACAGCAAGACCGGTTCGAAGATCGTGCATCTCGGCGCGCCGGCCGTAAAGGTAATCGGTGCCATCCACGAGGTCGCTGGCAATCCCTATCTGCTCCCCGGCCGGAATGAAGGCACGCACGTGACCGATCTTCAGTCTTGCTGGGAGCGCATCCGCAAGACCGCTGGTCTTGAGGACGTCCGTATCCACGATCTGCGCCACAGTTTCGCCTCGATGGGCGCTGCATCGGGCGACAGTCTGATGGTAATCGGCGCACTGCTTGGGCATCGTAGCGCGAAAACAACCGAGCGATACGCCCATCTCTCCGATCACCCGGTCAAGGCAGCTGCGGACCGTATTGCCGACGGCATCGCGCGTCACCTCGATCAGGCGCTGGCGACGCAGGCTGATCCAGCTGGCGCGTCCGACGCGGCCGATCCGTTCGATAAATATTGGGAAAGCCCGGCAGCCGAGGCTGCCACGGCCTTCGATCCGATCCTTGGCGCGGTGATCCGAACCGAATGGTGCGACACCCGTGCTGCGGCAGCACGGCTGGGTTTCACCGTGGGCACCATGCAGACCTATCGATGGATGGGCACTGGCCCTGCCTTCCGGAAGATCGGTCGCCGCGTCGTTTATTCGGTTGAAGCGCTGAATGCGTGGAGCGCTGTGCAGCGTGAGACTGAGCGAGCAATTCCGATCGCCGCCTGAAACTCATCTGGCCGCGGCTGAGGTGGGGGGAATGCCTTCCCCTACCAGGAAGCCGCGTTCCGGTCTTCCCGGACCCCATTTGCGGCAGGCTCCGCCCCCGCAACGCCCCCGAGAGAGTGAGAGTCTGGCCGGATTGGCCGTGACGAATTGAGGCGCTGCGAGAGAGACTCGTGGCCGATCCGTCGCGGAGAACTCTTATGCGTCGAAGCCCAGCATCGGCCGATCGTGCCGACATCTACACGCGTGTCACCAACGAGATCGTCGCGGCCATCGAGTCTGGTGCTGGCGATTGGGTCATGCCTTGGCATCACGATGGCGCCGCCGTCACCCGACCTCAGAATGTTGCGGCAGGTCGCCGCTACCGCGGCATCAATGCTCTCGCCCTCTGGATCGCCGCCGAGGTCGGTGGTTACGCCCAGAGCGTGTGCCAAGGAGAAGCCGGTGAACGCCGCCGGGACAGCGAACAGCAAAGCGAGCGCGATCCGCGCATAAGGATTGGTGAGCTTCAGTGCCGCCAATCGGCTTGCGGTCACCACCGCCATGAAGGCGATCACACCGAGGATGAAAGCCGTGAAGGGCGCGCAGCCGAGCGGATGTGCGCCAAAGCCGGCGGCTACGCCGATTGCGATCGGCAGCGCCAGCGTCGCACCGGCTAACAGCTGATAAATCAGGTATCCGAACCCGATCATCGTCAAAGGGAGCAGTATCGGCATGGCGTCATATCCTTGTCGCAAGGGATTGACGCGCTTCCACCTGCCACCACAGCGCGCGCTGATGATAACAGAAATGCCCGATAGCGGAAATGCTATCGAGCCCGATCGGGCGCCCGGCCCGCCGGCTATTGAGCGAAGACATCATATTCCCGGATCACGTGCTCGACGTCGCCATCATAGTCGTCGCTGACCATTGCGTTATACCCGTCGTCCGTTTCGATCAGGATGATGACGACCTTGAGGGTGCAGGCG
>JALYTP010000328.1 GCA_030854225.1 Pseudomonadota bacterium | reverse complement strand
CCGTGAACCGTGGTCCGCATATCGACAAGAAGTCGCGCGAGCAGTTCGAGGTGCGTACCTACAAGCGGATGCTCGATATCGTGCAGCCGACGCCCCAGACGGTCGACGCGCTGATGAAGCTCGATCTCGCCGCAGGGGTGGACGTGGAGATCAAGCTGGCCTAAAGCGCCGCCTCCAAAGAGATTCGGCGCCGCGAAAGCGGCGCCAGAGACAGGGATACCGCCCGGCTTGCCGGGGTCTGCGTCCCCCGACACGCTCTCCGCCAAGGCGAGGAGCACCAGCCCGGGTCGGGGCCGCAGTATAAACCAAGTTGGGCTGAACGGGTTTCCGTCGAAATGATATTTCGATGGGCACCCAGCACGCACGCTGCGGGATTGTCCGTCGGCGTGCCTCTGCAATGGTTGGAGTAAAGGTCATGCGCACTGGCGTGATCGCGAAAAAGATGGGGATGACCCGCTGGTTCCAGGACGACGGTCGCCACGTGCCCGTCACCGTCCTGCAGCTGGAAAATCTGCAAGTCGTGGCCCGTCGCGAGGCCGACCGTGATGGTTATGTCGCCGTTCAGCTGGGCGCGGGCACGGCCAAGGCGAAGAACGTTTCCAAACCCGAGCGCGGCCATTTCGGCAAAGCCGAAGTCGAGCTCAAGGCCCGGTTGGTCGAATTCCGCGTGACCGAGGATGCGCTCCTCGATGTCGGCGCGGAGATTTCGGCCGATCATTATGTCGCCGGCCAGATCGTCGATATTCAGGGCGTGACGCAGGGCAAGGGTTTCCAGGGCGGCATGAAGCGCTGGGGCTTCGGCGGTCTGCGCGCCACCCACGGCGTCTCGGTCTCGCACCGTTCGCTCGGTTCGACCGGTCAGCGTCAGGATCCGGGCAAGGTCTTCAAGAACAAGAAGATGGCCGGTCACATGGGTGACAAGAACCGCACCCAGCAGAACCTCGAAATCGTGTCGACCGACGTCGAGCGCGGCCTGATCTTCGTGCGTGGCTCGGTGCCCGGTTCGAAGGGCGGCTGGCTGATCGTCAAGGACGCGGTCAAGGTCGCGCGTCACAAGGACGCGCCGTATCCGGCCGGCCTGAAGGCAGCCGCCAACAGCAACAACGCCGCTCCCGCCGAGACGCCCGCTGAGGACGTTCAGGCTCCGGAAGCGACCGAAGGCCAGGAGGGCTGAACGTGAAAGTCAAGATTTCCTCCTTCGACGCCAAGGCGAAGGCCGCCGACGTGGAGCTGAACGACGAGGTGTTCGGTCTCGAGCCCCGCGCCGACATCCTCCACCGCGTGGTCACCTGGCAGCTGGAAAAGCGCCGTGCGACGGCACGCGGCACGCGTGAGCGCGCCGATGTCGCGCGCACCGGCAAGAAGTTCGGTCGCCAGAAGGGCGGCGGCACCGCCCGTCACGGCGATCGCCGCGCACCGATCTTCGTTGGCGGCGGCAAGGCGCACGGCGCCCGCGTCCGTGACTTCAATCCGGGCCTCAACAAGAAAATCCGCCTGCTGGGTCTCAAGATGGCGCTGAGCAGCCACGCCAAGGCGGGTTCGCTGGTCATCATGGACACGCTGACCGTCAAGGACGGCAAGACCAAGGCGCTGATTGGCGATCTCGCGAAGCTCGGCTTTGGCAAGACCGCGCTGGTGATCGACGGCGATGCGGTCGAGAACAGTTTCGCGCTCGCCGCGGGCAACCTGTCGCAGATCAACGTGCTGCCGGCCGCCGGCGCCAACGTCTACGACATCCTGAAGCATGAGACGCTGGTGCTGACGCGCGCCGCGGTCGAGAAGCTGGAGGCGCGCTTCAATGGCTAAGAAAGCAAAGGGCGCGGTCGACATCCGTCATTACGACGTGATCGTCGCCCCGCACATCACCGAGAAGGCGACCCTGCTCTCGGAGCATAACGCCGTGGTGTTCAAGGTCTCGAACGACGCCACCAAGCCCGAGATCAAGGCGGCCGTCGAGGCGCTGTTCGGTGTGAACGTCACCGGCGTCAACACGATCGTCCAGAAGGGCAAGACCAAGAAGTGGAAGGGCGCGCCCTATACGCGCTCAGACATCAAGAAAGCGATCGTCACCTTGAAGGACGGTCAGTCCATCGACGTGACGACGGGGATCCAGTGACATGGCTCTGAAGCATTATAACCCGACCAGCCCGGCGCGTCGCGGCCTGATCCTGATCGACAAGTCCGGCCTGCACAAGGGCGGCCCGATCAAGGCGCTGACCGAAGGCAAGCGCAAGACCGGCGGTCGTAACAACAAGGGGCATGTGACCTCGCGCGGCATTGCCGGCGGTCACAAGCAGCGTTATCGCATCGTCGATTTCAAGCGGCGGCTGTGGGATGTCGACGGCACGGTCGATCGGATCGAATACGATCCGAACCGCACCGCGTTCATCGCCCTGGTCAATTACGGCGCGGCGCCAGAATCAGAAGGCGGCGATGGTAAGGAGCGCCTGGCCTACATCATCGCACCGCAGCGTCTCGCCGTCGGTGACAAGGTGATCGCGGGCAAGAAGACCGACGTGAAGCCGGGCAACGCGATGGAATTGGGATCGATGCCGGTCGGCACGATCGTCCACAATGTCGAGATGAAGCCGGGCAAGGG
>JALYTP010000044.1 GCA_030854225.1 Pseudomonadota bacterium | reverse complement strand
CCGCGCGGCTGCGCGAATGGCTGGAGGCGGGCATGCACGGCGACATGATCTGGATGGAGGCGCGCGCGCATCACCGCGCCGCGCCCGCCGGGCTGTGGCCGGAGGTGCGGAGCGTGATTGCGCTGGGCATGAGCTATGCCCCCGCCGCCGATCCGCTGGCGCTCGCGGAGGTCGGCGATCGGGGGCGCATCTCGGTCTATGCGCAAGGGACAGACTATCACGATCTGGTGAAGCGCGCTCTGAAGGCATTGGCGCGGTGGATGGTGGCCGAGGCGGGCGGTGACCTGAAGGTGTTCGTCGATACAGCACCGGTGATGGAAAAGCCGCTGGCCGAGGCGGCGGGGCTGGGGTGGCAGGGCAAACACACCAATCTGGTCAGCCGCGAACATGGCAGCTGGCTGTTCCTCGGTGCGATCTACACCACGCTCGATCTCGCGCCCGGCGCGCCGGGACGCGACGCGTGCGGATCGTGCGACGCCTGCCAGCGCGCCTGCCCGACCGATGCGTTCCCCGCGCCCTATCGCCTCGACGCGCGTCGGTGCATCTCATACCTGACGATCGAGCATGCGGGGCCGATCCCGCACGAATTCCGCGCCGCGATCGGCAACCGCATCTATGGCTGCGACGATTGCCTGGCGGTGTGCCCGTGGAACAAGTTTGCCGAGGCCGCCGCCGCCAACCGCGCCTTCGCCCCGCGCGCCGAGCTGGCCGCCCCCGCGCTCGCCGATTTCCTCGCGCTCGACGACGCCGCCTTCCGGCAGGTGTTCGCGGGCTCGCCGATCAAGCGCATCGGGCGCAACCGGATGGTGCGCAACTGCCTGATCGCGGCGGGCAATAGCGGGGAGGGCGCGCTCGCCGCCCCGGTGCGCGCGCTGCTCGACGATCCCGATCCGGTGGTCGCCGAGGCGGCGGCCTGGGCGCTCGAACGGCTGCAATCCTAGCGGCGGCGGCTGGCCTGTAACGCCCCGACGCAGCTGGCGCGGTCGATCGGGCTGCCATTGGCCTGGCGCGCATCGACATAGTCCACAATCGGCTCGCCCGATCCCTTGGGATAGAGATAGGCGTCGAGCACGCAGGTCGCGTTGCCGAATTGCAACTTGCGTGCATCGCCCTCGCGCACATCGGCCTGCGGCTGGCCGAACATCGCCATCAACGATCCGGCATTGTCGCCGATCACCTTGCCGAGCCCGGCCTGCGAGGGGAGCGGGACATAGGCGGCGGGGCGGTGCCCGGTACGGGGGGCCGCGCCGTCACCCGCGCATCCGGCCAGCGCCAGGCCGATGAGGATCACCATGTGTTGCTTCATCATCGCCCTCGGCTGTGGAACAGGTGCGTCGCCATCGCCGCGCCGAGCACCGGCGCGAACAGGTTGACGAGCGGAACCACGAACAGCGCCATCACCGCAACCCCCAGTACGAACCGCACGCCCCGCGTCGTCGCGCGCCAGTCTCGCATCGCCGCGCGGGACAGATGGCGCGCCGCCACCATGTCGGTGAGGTCGCGGCCCAGCACCCAGCCGTTCGCTGCGAGGAACAGGGCGAGGGTGCCGATGCCGGTGACGAGCAGCACGATATACGCCGGCAGCAGCACGGTGTTGACGAACAGCGCGCGCCCCGCCGAGCCGAGCCCCATCGCCAGCGCGCGCGGCGGCGCGATGCGTTTCGCAAGGGCGAGCGTAGCGGGATAATGCCGCGCCTCCACCGCGCCGACGATGTCGTCCACGAACATCTGCATCACCGCGATCGCGACGATCTGGAACAGCAACCAGCCGAGCAGCACCGCGCCGACCACCGCACCCGCACCGGTCAGCCAGCCATAATCGCCATCGGGGTCATACGGCGCGGCGAATGATTGCACCGCGAACCACAAGGCGATTCCAAGGCCAGCGAGGATCACCAACGTCCAGAGCAACGACTTGACGATCACGCGCAGGATTCGCGCATCGCCGAGATCGCCGATCGACAGGAAGAAGGCGCGTAGCATTGCCCCGCTGTACCGCCGCGTGACACCAAGTCCAGTTGCGCGTGCCGTCGCTCCACCCTAGGGCCGGCGCTTCGATTTCACCCGGAGACGCCTGTGACCAGCCCCATTTACGACGTCGTCGCGATCGGCAACGCCGTCGTCGACATCCTCGCCCAGGCCGATGACGCCTTCATCGCCGCCGAAGGGATGACCAAGGGCTCGATGCAGCTCGTCTTCTCGCCCGAAGCCGCCGACCAGCTCTACGCCAAGATGGGCCCGGGCACCGAGGCGAGCGGTGGATCGGCGGCAAACACCATCGCCGGGATCGCCGCGCTCGGCGGGCGGTGTGGTTTTATCGGTCAGGTCGCCGACGATCAGCTCGGCAAGGTCTTCGTTCACGACATGAAAAGCCTCGGCGTCCGCTTCGATACGGCGGTGCGGCCGGGGCAGCCCGCGACCGGGCGCGTGCTGATCTTCGTGACGCCTGACGGCCAGCGCACGATGAACACCTATCTCGGCGCGTCGCAATTCCTGCCCGCGGCGGAAATCGACCACGATTTGATCGCGTCGGGCGCGATCCTTTATCTCGAAGGGTATCTGTGGGATCCCGAAGAACCGCGCGCCGCGATGCGCGCCGCGATCGCCTCGGCCAAAGCGGCGGGGCGCAAGATCGCGTTCTCGCCGAGTGCGGAATTCGTCATCGACCGCTACCGCGCCGATTTCCACGAACTGATCGATCAGGGGCTGATCGATATCCTGTTCGCCAACGACGCCGAATTGCTGGCCTTGTCGCAGGCCGATGATCTCGAAAGCGGGATCGCGGCGATCGCGGCCAGGGTGCCCACGCTGGTGGTGACGCTGGGCGCGCAGGGTGCCTGCGCGGTGCAGGACGGCGTGCGGGCATCGGTGCCGGCCGAGCCGATCGACCGCGTGGTCGATACGACCGGCGCGGGCGATCTGTTCGCGTCCGGTTTTCTCCACGGCCAGGCGCAGGGCTGGGGGCTTGAGAAATCGCTCAAGCTGGGCGCAGTCTGCGCGGCGGAGATCATCAGCCATGTCGGCGCGCGTCCGCTGGTCGATATGAAGGCGCTGGCGGCGGAGAAGCTGGACGGCTGATCCCGACTGGTGGCGACATGAAAAGGGCCGCGGTAGAGGATCCCGCGGCCCTTTTGCTTTCGGCCAGTCTCGCCGGCCTAAAGCGGCTTGGAGGTTTCGGGCTGCATCGACGGGTCGTCGACCACATCCGTGATACCCCGGCCGACATAGCTGTGCCCGCGGCTGTAGAAGAAATAGATCAGCAACCCGATCGCGCCCCAGATCGGCAGGACGAGAATGGCGAGCAGCGGCAGGTAGAGATACAGCCCCAGGCAGCCGGCAATGGCGAGCGGCGCGACGATATAGACGAACGGGGTGCGGAACGGGCGCTTGCGCGTCGGATCCTTCTTGCGCAGCACCATCACCGATACCGCGACCATCGCGAAGGCGAAGAGCGTACCCGAGTTGGAATAATCCGCCAGCTTGCCCACCGGCAGGAACGCCGCCGCCAGCGTCACCACGACGCCGGTGAACGCGGTCACGACGTGCGGCGTCCTGAAACGCGGATGTACGCTGGCGAGTTTGGCCGGGAGCAATCCGTCGCGCGCCATGACGAAGAACACGCGAGTCTGGCCGAACATCATCATCAGCACGACGGAGGGCAGCGCGACGAACGCCGCTAGACCCATCAAATTGCCGATCTTGGCCCAGCCGACCACGCGCAGGACATGCGCCAGCGCCTCACGGCTGCACACCAATGGTTCGGTCGCGCCGTGGGCCACGATCTGGGCGCAGCGCGCGGCGAGTTCGGGCGAGCCAGGCGCGAGTATCTCGCCGCCGAGCCCGGCGACCGGCTGCGCGCCGATCGAGCCGATCGCCCCGGCCGAAACGAGCAGGTAGAAAACGGTGCAGATCAACAGCGATCCGATCAGCCCGATCGGCACGTTGCGCTGCGGGTTCTTGGTTTCCTCCGCTGCGGTCGACACCGCGTCGAACCCGACATAGGCGAAGAAGATCGACGATGCCGCGCCGACCACCCCGATCGTGCCCCAGCCATTGGGCACGAACGGCGTGAATTCGCTGGTCTTGAGCACCGGCAGGGTGAGCGCGATGAACAGCGTGAGCGCCGCCACCTTGACCGCGACGAGGATCGCGTTGACCCGCGCGCTCTCGGTCGTGCCCAGGATCAACAGCCCGGTGACGAGGATCGAGATCACGACGGCGGGCAGGTTGATGATGCCGCCCTGGCTCGGCCCCACGGCGATCGCCTGGGGGATGACGATATCGAACGTGTTCTTCATGAACCCGACAAAATAGCCCGACCAGCCGACCGCGACAGCCGACGCCCCCACGGCATATTCGAGGATCAGCGCCCAGCCGACCATCCACGCGAACAATTCGCCCATCACCGCATAGGTATAGGTATAGGCGGAACCCGCGACGGGGACCATCGAGGCAAGTTCGGAATAGCACAGGGCGGCGACGGCGCAGACGAAACCGGCGATCATGAAGCTGATCATCATGCCCGGCCCCGCTTTCTGCGCCGCTTCCGATGTCAGGACGAAGATGCCGGTGCCGATGACGGCCCCAACCCCCAGCATGGTCAGCTGGAACGCGCCGAGCGATCGGTGCAGGCCCTTTTTCTCGGCGGTCGCAAGGATCGCATCGAGAGATTTTACGCGGTCGAAGATCATCTACTATTTCCCCCCGGGGCTCGGCGATACACGCCGCCGGCTGTTGAATGCGGCGGAGCCTAGTGCCTAAACCGCGTCGCGCAATCCCTATCGTTCGCTCATTATCATTCGTCGTTACCGCGCGAGCATCGGGCCGAGCGGCTGCCCCGCGAACAGATGGACGTGGAGGTGCGCGACTTCCTGATGCGCGTCGAACCCGGCATTGGCGAGCAGCCGGTATCCCGGCGCGACCAGCTCGAGATCGCGCGCCACCGTGCCCACCGCGCGGACGAACCCGGCAATCTCGGCATCCGATCCGTGCGCGCTGAAATCGTCCCACGATACATACCGGCCGCGCGGAATCACCAGAATGTGGATCGGCGCCTGGGGCGTGATATCGTGGAAAGCGACCGCGAAATCGTCCTCATACACCCGCTTCGAGGGAATTTCGTCGCGCAGGATCTTTGCGAAGACATTCTGGTCGTCATAGGATTGTGTAGCGTCGATCGGCATCAGGCGGTCCCTCGGCTGGCCTTTTCGTCATGGCCAGACACGCCCTCGCGCCGGGCCAGTTCGGCCCGCACGTCGTCGAGCGACAGGCCGGCATCGGCGAGCAGCACGGCGAGGTGGAAGATCAGATCGGCAGATTCGCCGATGATCGCACCGTCGTCGCCGGAAAGCGCGGCGATCACGGTCTCGACCGCTTCCTCGCCCAGCTTCTGTGCGATCTTGGCGCGGCCTTTGGCGCTCAGGCTCGCGACATACGAGCTCGCGGAATCGGCGGCGCGGCGCGCGCGGATCGTCGCCTCGAGGCGGTCAAGAACATCGTCGGCCATGCCCTCGGCTGGCGCAACGCGCCGCGAAGGTCAATCCTTGGGGCGTTTGGCGAACCGCGCGCGCATCGCCCGGCGCACCAGCCACACACCGATGCACGCCAGCACGAACAGCGCGATGTCGGAGGGTTCGGGCCCGGTGCGCGGTGTCGGGTGCCCGCTATGCGGCGCGGCGAACGCGGGCGCGGCGATCAGGATGGCGAGGGCGAAACGCATGACATTGTCATAACCGCCAAGCCCTAAATTTTGGTTCAGATCGGTCGCCGCACGGGCACGCCGGCAACGGCCAGCGCCGCGTGCGCGTCGGCGATGCTCGCTTCGCCGAAATGGAAGATCGAGGCGGCGAGGACGGCGCTCGCATGCCCCTGTGTGATACCCGCGACGAGATCGTCAAGCGTGCCGACGCCGCCCGATGCGACCACCGGCACACGCACCTGGTCGGCGATGGTGCGGATCAGCTCGAGATCGTAGCCGCCGCGCGTGCCATCGCGGTCCATCGAGGTGACGAGCAACTCGCCCGCACCCAGGTCGGCCAGTCGCAGGGCGTGTGCGACCGCGTCGATCCCGGTTTCGCGCCGCCCGCCATGGGTGAAGACCTCCCAGCCGCCTTCTACGCGCCGCGCATCGACCGAGGCGACGACGCACTGGCTGCCGAAGCGATCCGCCAGCTCGGCGACCAGTTCGGGCCGGGCCACCGCGGCGGAATTGACCGCGACCTTGTCCGCCCCGGCGAGCAGCAGCGCGCGCGCATCCTCGATCGATCGCACCCCGCCGCCGACCGTCAGCGGCATGAAGCATACTTCTGCGGTGCTGCGCACCACATCGAGGATCGTCCCCCGCGCCTCGTGGCTGGCGGTAATGTCGAGGAAGCAGAGTTCGTCCGCCCCCGCCGCGTCATAAGCGCGCGCCTGCTCGACCGGATCGCCCGCGTCCTTCAGATCGACGAAGTTGACACCCTTGACGACGCGGCCATTGGCGACGTCGAGGCAGGGAATGACGCGCGCGCGGACGGTCATGCTGTTAGTTCAACGATCAGCCAGCATAAGCCAGTTAGCGCGCATCCACCTTGGGCCACGGTCGATATCCAAAACAGTTCTGGTTGTTCTTCGCGTCGGACTGTGCCGGAAGCACCAATGTTGGTCTTGCCAGTTTTCAGGGCGCCAAAAAAGCTCCAGCCAAAGAAGGCGATTAAACAAACCCCGATCACCGCGCGGATTTCTGATCGATTCACGCCGCCGCCGCCACGCCCAGCGCGGCCACCAGATCGAGCCGCCCGTCGTACAGCGCGCGCCCGGTGATGACGCCCTCCACGCCGTCTTTGGCATGCAATGCGAGTACGTGGATTTCGCCGATGCTCGCCACGCCGCCGCTGGCGATCACCGGGATATCGACCGCGCGTGCTAGGTCGACTGTCGCCTCGACGTTGCAGCCCTTCATCATCCCGTCGCGCCCGACATCGGTGAACAGCAGCGACGCGACGCCGGCATCCTCGAAGCGGCGCGCGAGATCGATCACTTCGACGGTTGACACATCAGCCCAGCCCTTGGTCGCGACGAAGCCGTCCTTCGCATCCACCGCGACCACGATCCCGCCTGGGAAATCGCGCGCGGCGCCGCGCACGAAATCGGGGTCTTCCAGCGCGGCGGTGCCGATCACCACGCGCGACACGTCGAGATCGAACCAGCGCTCGACACTCTCACGGTTACGGATGCCGCCGCCGAGCTGGATGTGGCCGGGGAACGCCGCGATGATCGCCGCGACCGCCTCGCCATTGACCGAGGCACCGGCGAACGCGCCGTCGAGATCGACCACGTGGAGAAACCCCGCACCCTGATCCGCGAACAACATCGCCTGGTGCGCGGGATCGTCGCCATAGACGGTGGCGCGCGCCATATCGCCCTCGGCGAGGCGGACGACCTGACCGCCCTTGAGGTCGATCGCGGGGAACACGATCAGGCTCATGGCTTCCACCTCAGAAACCGAGACAGAAATGCCAGCCCGTAACGCTGGCTCTTTTCGGGGTGGAATTGCACGCCGATCAAGTTGTCCCGCCCGATCGCGGCGGTGACGGTGCCGCCATGGTCAGTGGTCGCGAGCACCGCGCCTCCCACGAAGGCGAAGCTGTGGAGGAAATACGCCTCGCCCGGCACGATCAGCGGATGCGGCGACGTGGGCGTGACGTGGTTCCACCCCATATGCGGCACCTTCGCCGCCGCGTCGGCGGGCGTCAGCGCGCGCACCGTGCCATGGATCCAGCCGAGCCCCTCATGCTCGCCCATTTCCTCGCCGCGCGTCGCCATCAACTGCATGCCGACGCAGATGCCGAGGAACGGCACCGCTTCCCGCCGCACGCGCGCCTCCAGTGCCTCGACCATCCCCGGCACCGCGCGCAGCGCCGCCGCGCACGCCCCGAACGCCCCGACGCCGGGCAGCACGATGCGGTCCGCCGCGGCGATGTCCGCTGCCTCGCCGCTGACCACGACCCGCGCCGCACCCGCCGCCTCCAGCGCCTTGGCGGCGGAACGGAGGTTGCCCGCGCCATAGTCGACGACCAGGGTCGTGCCCTCAGGCAAGTGTCGACGTCCCGCCGAGCGTGCCCTTGGTCGACGGCACCATGCCCGCCTTGCGCGGGTCGAGCGCCACCGCCTGCCGCAGCGCCCGGGCCAGGCCCTTGAAACAGCTTTCGACGATGTGGTGGTTATTCTGGCCGTACAACGTCTCGACGTGCAGCGTGATGCCTGCAGTCTGCGCGAAACTCTGGAACCAGTGTTCGATCAGCTCGGTGTCCCACTCGCCCAGCCGCGTCGTCGTGAAGCCCGACTTCCACGTGCAGTGCGGTCGGCCCGATATGTCGAGTACGACACGGGTCAGCGTCTCGTCCATCGGGGCATGCGCCTCGCCGTAGCGCGCGATCCCCTTGCGGTCGCCCAGCGCTTCGGCAAACGCCGTGCCCAGCGCGAGCCCGACATCCTCCGTCGTGTGATGCTGGTCGATATGCAGGTCGCCGTCGCAGTGCAGCGTCAGGTCGAACAGGCCGTGGCGCGCCAGTTGCTCGAGCATATGGTCGAAGAAACCGATGCCGGTGCGGATATCGTAAAGGCCGGTGCCGTCGAGCGCGAGTTCGCCGTCGATGCGGGTCTCGCTGGTGCGGCGGGCGATGGTGGCGGTGCGCGTCATGGGGCTCCTCTGACGCCAGCGCGGTTACGGCAAGCGTCTGCGTCGGGCAAGCTCAGGCAGCGCTGGCAATGGCCAGCAGGCTGGCGGCGGTCAGGCTGGCGCCGCCGATCAGTGCCCCGTCGACGTTCGGCACCGCGAGCAGCGCGGCCACGT
>JALYTP010000327.1 GCA_030854225.1 Pseudomonadota bacterium | reverse complement strand
TCGTCAACATGTCGCTCGGCGGATCGCCGACGGGTTCGCCGGTCGTCAGCGCGATCAACCGGGCGACCGCGGCGGGGGTGATCGTCGTCATCGCGGCGGGCAATGATGGGACGGACAATCCCGATCCCTTCGCCGAAGTCGCCAACAATGCCGCCGCATCGCGCGGGCTCGTCATCATTGCCGGATCGGTGCAGCCGAACAACGCGCGCACCCCCGGCGGGGATGTCATTTCCACCTTCAGCGACCGGGCGGGTGACGGCGCGGCGCATTATCTGGCCGCCGTCGGCGAGCAGGTCCGTGCGCCCGACAACAACAATGTCGGCTATATCTGGTCCGGCACGTCGTTTGCCGCGCCGCAGATTTCGGGCGCCATCGCATTGCTCGCGCAGGCATTCCCCAACCTGACCGGGGCGCAGATCGTCGCCATCCTGTTCCAGTCGGCGCGCGATGCCGGCGCGACCGGGGTCGACGCAACATACGGCCAGGGCGTGCTCGATCTGACCAGGGCGTTCCAGCCGCTCGGCGCGACATCGGTTGCCGGCACGCGCGCGCCGGTGTCGCTCGCCGCCAACGCGATGCTGTCCGCGCCGATGGGCGATGCGCAGCAGGGGCCGCTCGGCGCGGTGATCCTCGACGGGTTCCAGCGCGCTTTCGCAATCGATCTCGCGCGCACGATCAACCGGGGCAGCCCGACGCGCGACCTCGTCGGCGCGCTGCAATCGCGCCAGCGCAATTATGTGGTCGGGGTCGGCGGCAGCACCGATGTGGCGCTGACCATTGCGCCGGCGCGCGGCGGCGCGCTGATCCAGCGCACCATGCTGTCGAGCGCGCAGGCCGAGCAGGCGCGGGTGCTCGCCGGTATCGTGACCCAGCGGCTGGGATCGCATGCCAGCTTCGCGATCGGCTTTGCCGAAACCGGCGAGACGCTGACCGCGCGGTTGACCGGGCGCGGCGACCCGGCGTTCCTGGTCGCGCGCGATCCGGTGCAGACGATGGGGTTCGACAGCAACGTCCACGGATCGAGCGCGATGCGCCAGCAGTTCGGCGGCTGGGGCCTGACCGCCGCGATCGAGAGCGGCGACGCGCTCAGCCGCGATGTCGAGGCGTTGCCCGCGATCCGCGATCGTTATCGCCGTTATGGCTATGACAAGGCATCGCTGACGCTCGACCGCCGCTTCGGCGCGCTCAACGCCGCGCTCACCGGTACGCGGCTGGCCGAGCGCGACACGTTGCTCGGCGCGCGCTTCTCGGACGGGCTGGGCGGGACGCACGGCACCAGCTGGTTCCTCGATGCGGCGGCGCGGATGGATGCCGGTGGCGGGTGGTCGGCCGGCGGGTCGCTGCGCAAGGGCTGGTCGATCGCCAGCGTGCGTGGCGGCCTTCAAGGCAGCGGCACGATCCACACCGATGCCTATGCCGCCGATCTGGGCAAGGACGGCGTGTTCGGCGCGCATGACAGTTTCGGCCTGCGCATGGCCCAGCCGCTGCGGGTGTCGCGCGGCGGCATCGATCTGCGGCTGCCGACCGGGTATGATTACGCAAGCGGCGCGGTCACCGACTGGTCGACCCGGACGCTCAACCTCGCGCCGACCGGGCATGAGCTGGATTGGGAGGTGCGCTACGCCGTGCCGCTATGGTTCGGCGATCTCCAGACCAACCTGTTCTATCGCCGCAACCCCGGCAATTTCGCGACGCTCCCCGACGACAAAGGCCTGGCGGCGCGCTGGTCGATGCCGTTCTGAACATCCGGCTGATCTGGCGGCGTGGCGGTCGACGCCCCATCTGAGCCGGCATGACCGCCTATTTCCTGCTCGATCTCGTCCCCGTCATCGAAGGCGGCACCGTCCGTCAGGCGCTGGCCAATGCCGCCGATCTGGCCGCGCATGCCGAGCGATTGGGCTTCAACCGCTATTGGTGCGCGGAGCATCACGGCATGGCGGGGATCGCCAGCGCCGCGACTTCGGTGGTGCTGGCGCATGTCGGCGCGGCGACCACAACGATCCGCATCGGCGCGGGCGGGATCATGCTGCCCAACCATTCGCCGCTGATGATCGCCGAGCAGTTCGGCACACTCGACGCGCTGTATCCGGGCCGGATCGATCTCGGGCTGGGCCGTGCGCCCGGCAGCGACCAGCGTGTGGCGCGCGCGATCCGGCGGACATTGGAGAGCGATCCCAACGCCTTCCCGCGCGACGTGATGGAATTGCAAAGCTATTTCGCCGATGACGGCCAGACGGGGATCAGCGCGACGCGGGGCGCGGGCGCCAACGTCGAACTGTGGCTTCTCGGATCGAGCACGTTCGGGGCGCAGCTCGCCGCGATGCTCGAGTTACCGTACGCCTTCGCCTCGCATTTCGCGCCCGATGCGCTGGACGAGGCGTTGGCGATCTATCGCCGCGATTTCCGCCCCTCGGCGCAACTCGACCGCTCCTATGCGATGGCGGGCTTCAACGTGTTCGCGGCTGATGACGATGCGGAGGCGGAACTGCTCGCCAGTTCGCAGCAACAGGCGTTCGTCGCGCTGCGCACCGGCAATCCGCGCCAGATGCCACCGCCCGTCGCCGGGTATCGCGAGAGCCTGCCACCGAGCCATGCGGCGATCCTCGATCATGTGCTG
>JALYTP010000043.1 GCA_030854225.1 Pseudomonadota bacterium | reverse complement strand
GGCCTTGCGCGCGACCCGGATCTTGCGGTCGCCGTGCTCGACCTCGATTTCGGTCAAATGCGTCGCGTCGAGCATCTCGGCGAGCTGGCGGACCAGATCGATATCGACCTGCATCGCGCCCGTATGTTCGTTTTCGGCCATGCGACCCGGTTCTCCCTTGCTGACGCGCGTCCTGTCAGAAGCGGGCGGCGGCTTCAAGCGCGAGGAGATAGGACAGTGCGCCAAAACCCGCGATCGTGCCATGTGCCGCCTGCCCGACATAGCTTTGGTGGCGGAACGAGTCACGTTTGTGCGGATTGGATAGATGCACCTCGATCACCGTCGTCCTGACCGCCTTGATCGCGTCGTGGAGCGCCACCGAGGTGTGGCTGAAGGCCCCGGCATTGAGCAGCACGGCCTTCGCGCCCGTCGCCTGCGCCTCGTGCAGCCAATCGACCAGATGCCCCTCATGGTTCGACTGGCGCATGTCGATCTTCAGCCCGAGGTCGCGCGCGCGATCCTCCAGCTGGCCGGCAATGTCATCAAGCGTATCGTGCCCGTAAATCTCCGGCTCGCGCGTGCCGAGGAGGTTGAGGTTGGGGCCGTTGAGGACGAAGATTGTATCGGTCATTCAGCGCTTATAGCCGACCCGCCGCGATGATGGGACCGCCTTTTCCCGCCTGGAGGAGAATCGCCGAGCGGTAGGCTGGATCGCGCGCCGCCGGCACCGCGAAATGCGCCGTCGCGCCGGTCCAGGTGCCGATCGCATCGAGCGAGCGCACGATATCGCGGTGGGGCAGGGTGCGCCCGCCATTCTCCCCGGCGCGGATCGCGACCGGGATGGTGCGCGGATCGTACCGCACGAGCCAGACGGTGGCGGGCTGGGCCGTGTGGCCGGCGGCGATGGTGACGCCGTCGCCGATATGCGCCAGCCTCGGCCCGCTACTGCCGCGATCCGCTTGCGCGATGGCGCGGTCGAGTTCGGCCTTGTTGCCGCCATTCACTGCCGTGCGACCGTTGATGATGGTTTGCGGCGTGGCGACGTTGGGGCGTTGCGACGCGTGCGCGTAATCCCATTGCCGCTGCGTGAAGGCCGGCGAGGCGAAAGTGTCCTTCCAGCCGAGATCGTCCCAATAGGTGACGGCGAAGGTCAGCGCGAGCACATCGGGCCGCGCGGCCAGCGCGTTGACGCTGGCGAGCGCGGGCGGGCAGGAGGAGCAACCCTGGCTCTGGTACAGTTCGACGACGGTGGGGTTGCGTCCATCGGCAGCCACAGCGCCGGCTGGCGCGAGCGCGAGGAGGATGAGGGCGGCGCGGGCGGGGACGAATCGGATCATGGCGGGGCCTTCGAACAGAGCGTGGGCGATGATACGACTTCGCGGGGCGCAGGCGAAGCGTTACATCGCGCGGACATTGGCGCGAATGTTTGCTCTTTGAACTCGGCGCCGGGCGCGCCTAGATGCCCTGCATGCAGACCCACACCGATGGCACCGTCTCGATCTCCGTCAACGGCGAGCATCGCCGCATCCGCGCCGGCCAGACGATCGCCGATCTTGCCGCCGAGCTTGGCCTCGCGCCCGAAAAGGTCGCGGTGGAGCGCAATCTCGAAATCGTGCCACGTTCGACACTCACTACTGTCGTGATCGAGGATGGCGACGAACTGGAGATCGTCCACTTCGTCGGCGGCGGCGACCATGTGGACGCGGTGACGGCCGACACCTGGACCGTCGCGGGCAAGACCTTCCATTCGCGCCTCATCGTCGGCACCGGCAAGTACAAGGATTTCACCCAGAACGCCGCGGCGGTCGAGGCATCGGGCGCGGAGATCGTTACCGTCGCGGTGCGGCGCGTGAACGTCAGCGACCCGAACGCGCCGATGCTGACCGATTTCATCGACCCCAAGAAGATCACCTATCTGCCCAACACCGCAGGGTGTTTCGATGCCGAAAGCGCGATCCGCACGCTGCGGCTGGCGCGCGAGGCGGGCGGGTGGGATCTCGTGAAGCTCGAGGTACTGGGCGAGGCCAGGACGCTATACCCCGACATGGTGGAGACGCTGCGCGCGACGGAGGTGCTGGCGAAAGAAGGCTTCAAGCCGATGGTCTATTGCGTCGATGATCCGATCGCGGCGAAGCGGCTGGAGAATGTCGGCGCGGTCGCGATCATGCCGCTGGGCGCGCCGATCGGATCGGGGCTGGGCATCCAGAACCGGGTGACGATCCGCCTGATCGTCGAGGGCGCGGGCGTGCCGGTGCTGGTCGATGCAGGCGTCGGCACCGCATCCGATGCGGCGGCGGCGATGGAGCTGGGCTGTGACGGGGTGTTGATGAACACCGCGATCGCCGAGGCGAAGGACCCGATCATGATGGCGCGCGCGATGAAGGCGGGGGTCGAGGGCGGGCGGCTGGCCTATCTTGCGGGGCGCATGGGCAAGCGGCGTTATGCCGATCCGTCGAGCCCGCTCGCCGGGCTGATCTGACCTCCGTGCAAATGCATCCGCCTGGCGCGGAACCGTGCCCGCGATCAGCCGTTATTCTCCATAATAGTCATCATGTCGGCAGTCGGCATGCATTTGTTTTGCAGGAGAATTTCGATGGGTGAGCTAACCGACAAGATCAAGGGTAACGTCAACGAAGCCGTCGGCAAGGTAAAGCAGGCATTGGGTGACCATGCCGGTGCCGACACGCAGGCCGAGGCGGATCGCAATGCCAAGCTGAAGGCGGAAGGCGCGGGCCAGGAATTGAAGGGCAAGGGCCAGCAGTTCATGGGCAAGATCAAGGGTGCGCTGGGCGACGATATCTGACGATCGCTTACAGGTTCGGGAAGGGCCGCGTGGGAAACCGCGCGGCCCTTTTCATATCAGCCGCCGCGCACCTTGCTCAGCGTGGTGCCGGCGGTAATCACCTCGACGTCGGTCTTCAGGTGGAGCAGGCGCACCCCGGTCTGCGCCATTGCCCGGTCCAGCGCGGGGGCGAACGCCTCGGTCGTCTCGACCGCCTCCGCCCAGCAGCCATAAGCGCGGCCGAGCGCGGCGAAATCGGGGTTGCGTAATTCGGTGCCCGATACCCGCCCCGGAAATTCGCGCTCCTGATGCATGCGGATCGTGCCGTACGCGCCGTTGTCGATCACCAGAACCAGCATGTCGGCCCCGTGCGACACGGCGGTGGCGAGTTCCTGCCCGTTCATCAGGAAACAGCCGTCCCCGGCGAGCGCGACGACCATGCGATCGGGATGGCGCAGTGCGGCGGCGGTGGCGGCGGGCACGCCGTAACCCATCGCCCCGGCGGTCGGCGCGAGTTGCGTGTCGCCCGCGCCGTAGCGCCAGTAACGATGCCACCATCCGGAATAATTGCCCGCGCCATTGCAGATGATGCTGTCGGCGGGGAGCTTGTCGCGCATCGCGGCGACGCACGGGCCCAGGTCGAGCTTCACGCCGTCGCGCGGAGCGGGGGTGGACCAGGCGAGGTAATCGGCATGGGTCTCGCCGCCGCCGGCATGCGGCGAGCGGGCAGCATCACCCGTATCGAGCGCTTGGGCGAACTCCAACATCCCGCTGCAAATCGCGTAATCGGCGCGGTAGACGCTGTTCAGTTCCGCCGGGTCGGGGTGAACGTGGTAGAGGATTTGCCCCGGATGATCGGGCGTGATCAGCGCATAGCCATCGGTAGTCGCTTCGCCAAGTCGCGGGCCGACGACCAGCAAAAGATCCGCGTTGCGGATACGTTCGACGAGTTTGGGATTCGGGCCATATCCAAGATTGCCCGCCCAGACGTTGCAGTCGTTGGCGATCGCATCCTGGCGGCGAAAAGCGGAGGCGACCGGGACACCAGCGCTTGCAGCCCAAGCGGCGAACAGCGCGCCGGCTAGCCCGCTCCACCCAGCCCCACCGACGATCGCGACTGGCGCTTTTGCCTCCTCGAGAAGGGCGTTCAGCCTGGCGATGGCGTCGGGCGCGGTTGGTTGCGCCGCAGCGGAAATGGCGGGCCGATCCACCGCCTCGACCGCATCGAGCAGCATATCCTCCGGCAGCGCCAGCACCACCGGCCCCGGTCGCCCGCTCAACGCGGTCGCATAGGCCCGCGCGATATATTCGGGGATACGCCGCGCATCGTCGATCCGTGCGGCCCATTTGGCGATGGGGGTGAACATCGCCTCGAAATTGATCTCCTGAAAGGCTTCGCGGTCGCGCGTGCCGCGATCGACGTCGCCGATGAACAGGATCATCGGTTGCGAATCCTGCATCGCGACATGGACGCCGATACTGGCATTGGTCGCGCCGGGGCCGCGCGTGACGAAGGCGATGCCGGGGCGCCCCGTCATCTCGCCGTCGGCGCAGGCCATGAAGCCGACGCCGCCCTCCTGCCGGCACACCACCAGATCGATCGCCGGCGTGTCGTGTAGCGCGTCGAGCACGGCGAGGAAGCTTTCCCCCGGCACGGTGAAGATCCGGTCGCAACCCTGCGCGACGAGCTGGTCGACCAGGATACGGCCGCCGGTGCGTGGTGATGTCATGCGAGCGTTCCTAGCTCGCGATGCGCGCGCGGCCAATGATTGTCGGCAGATTTTACACGCCGGGCAGGCGGCGCAGGCGCATTAACCACCGTCTCCCGCGCAAATCCCGGGGCCGGCAAAGCTGGCACGCGCCCTGCATCGTCCTGGATAGCCGAGCGTTTCACGCTTCAGCGGGCGGACCAGCGCAGCGAGACCCCCCGGTCACCGCGCCGGTCCGCCCACCCCGGCTCTTCCGAACGATCAGTGTTTCAGCAGCTCGGCGAGTTCGCCGCTCTCGTACATTTCCATCATGATGTCCGATCCGCCGACGAATTCCCCGCCGACGTACAGCTGCGGGATGGTCGGCCAGTCGGAAAACGCCTTGATCCCCTGGCGGATGCCCTGATCCTGCAACACGTCGACGCTTTCGAATTCGGCGCCGAGATGGTTGAGGATGGCGATCGCGCGGCTCGAAAAGCCGCATTGCGGGAATAGCGGGCTGCCCTTCATGAACAGCACGACGGGGTTCTTCGCCACCAGATCGGCGATGCGGGCGTGGGAATCGTCGGTCATCGTGTCAGTCCTCAATCGGGGTCGCGGTGGTGAGTTGGAGCGCATGGAGCACGCCGCCCATACGGCCACCCAGCGCGGCATAGACCGCCTGGTGCTGGCGGACGCGGGGCTGGCCGCGAAAGCTCGCGCTGGTCACGCGCGCGGCATAATGGTCGCCGTCGCCGGCCAGATCGGTGATTTCGACCCGCGCGTCGGGAATCCCCGCGACGATCAGCGCCTCGATCTCGGTAGCGGCCATCGGCATGGTTATTGCGCTTCCATCAACTGGCGGCGCGCCTCGACGGTATGTTCCTCGAGCGCGCGGCGCACCGCGGCATCGTCGATCTGGACCCCGGCGGCGGTCAGGTCGCTGACCAGCTTGCGCACGACATCCTCGTCGCCCGCTTCCTCGAACTCGGCGTGGATCACCGCCCGGGCATAGGCCTCCGATTCCTCAGGCGTCAGCTTCATCAGCCTCGCTGCCCAGCCGCCGAGCAGCTTGTTGCGCCGGGCGACGATGCGAAAGGCCATTTCCTCGTCGCGCGCGAACTTGGTTTCGAACGCGCGTTCGCGGTCATCGAAAGTGGTCATGGACGCTCCCTGATCGGCGAGATGTGTTCCTGCCGAGATAGGGCGGCGGCGCATGATAGGGAAGGGGGCGCCTTGCGTAGCCCGTTACCGGCCGATCTCCACCACCAGCTTGCCGATCGCGCCACGCGCGGCCATCTTGGCGATCGCGTCGCCCCCGCGCGCGAGCGGGAAGGTTTCGGTGACGCGCGGCGCGATCTTGCCCTCGCGCCACAGCCGGAACAGATGATCGATGTGCGCGGCATTGGCCCCGGGATCGCGCGCGGCGAAGGCGCCCCAGAACACGCCGCACACGTCGCAGCTTTTCAGGAGCGTCAGGTTGAGCGGCAGGCGCGGGATGCCGGCGGGGAAGCCGACGACCAGATAGCGCCCCTCCCACCCGATCGAGCGCAGCGCGGGCTCGGCATAATCGCCGCCGACCGGATCGTAGATCACGTCATACCCCGCCTTGCCGCCCGCCGCCTTGAACTGGTCCGCAAGCGCCTTCGACTGGTCCTTGTCGAAGGGCGCGCGGGCATAGACGATCGTCTCGTCAGCGCCCGCCTCGCGGCACGCCGCCGCCTTTTCCTCCGACGACACCGCCGCGACGACGCGCGCGCCGAACGCCTTGCCCAGCTCGATCGCCGCCAGCCCGACGCCCCCCGCCGCGCCGAGCACGAGCAGGCTGTGCCCCGCCTGCAAATGCCCGCGATCGAGCAGCGCATGGATCGTCGTGCCGTAGGTCAGGATCAGCGACGCGCCTTGCGCGAAGCTGCGCCCTTCGGGGAGCGGATAGAGCTTGCCCGCCTCGACCACGACCTTCTCGACCAGCCCGCCATGCCCGACCATGCCGATCACCCGGTCGCCGACCTGCCAGCCGGTCACGCCCTCGCCAATGCTGTCGATCACCCCGGCGATCTCGCCCCCCGGCGCGAACGGGCGGGCGGGCTTGAACTGGTATCGGTCCTCGATGATGAGGACGTCGGGATAGTTGATCGCGCAGGCCTTCACCGCGATCACCACCTGGCCCGCGCCCGCCACCGGATCGGGCAAATCGGCGAGACTTAAGGTTTCAGGTCCGCCCGGCGCTGTCGACAACAAGCCCTTCATGTCCGCTCCTCACCGCCATCCAGGGGCGATGGCCCGCCACCGACTCCTCGAATTTCGAAATCGCGGTATCCCTTGCCAGTGTCAGGCCGATCTCGTCCACCCCTTCCATCAGGCATTGGCGGCGGAATGCGTCGAGTGCGAAGGCGAAGCGGTCCTGGAACGGCGTGGTGACGGTCATCGTTTCCAGATCGACGGTGACCTCGTGATCCCGCGCGACCTCGATCAACCGGTCGATCGCCTCCTGCGGCAGGACGACGGGTACGATGCCGTTCTTGAACGCGTTGCTCGAGAAGATATCGGAAAAGCTCGGCGCGATCACCGCGGCGATGCCCATGTCGCCGAGCGCCCAGGCCGCATGCTCGCGCGAGGAGCCGCAGCCGAAATTGTCCCCCGCGATCAGGATCGGCGCACCGGCATAGCGCGCGTCGTCGAAGATGTTGCCGGGTTGCGCGCGCACCGTCTCGAACGCGCCCTTGCCCAGCCCCTCGCGCGTCGTCGTCTTGAGCCAGTGCGCCGGGATGATAACGTCGGTATCGATGTTCTCCGCGCCCCACGGATAGGCGCGCCCCGAAACGGCGCGGACCGGCTTCATCGCTTGGCGGCGGCGGTGGATGCGGCGGGCGGGGCGGCGTGCGAATGCGCGCCGGTCGCGCTGTACGCGGCGACGCCGCTGAAAATCGTGCCCAGGATCAGCAGGGTCAGCGCGCGCTTCATGGTCGTTCCCTTCCCATCAACTCGCGGACATCCGCGAGCCGACCGGTCACCGCCGCCGCCGCCGCCATTGCCGGCGACACGAGGTGCGTGCGCGCGCCCGGACCCTGGCGTCCTACGAAATTCCGGTTCGAGGTGGAAGCGCAGCGTGCCCCGGGCGGCACCTTGTCCGGGTTCATCGCCAGGCACATCGAGCAACCGGGCTCGCGCCATTCGAACCCGGAGGCGAGGAAGATGCGGTCTAGTCCCTCGGCTTCGGCCTGCCGCTTGACGAGGCCCGATCCCGGCACGACCAGCGCGCGCACCCCGTCCGCCACGCGGCGCCCGTTGGCGACGGCGGCGGCGGCGCGCAGGTCCTCGATCCGGCTGTTGGTGCAGCTGCCGATGAAGACGTGTTCGATGCCCACGTCCTGCATCGCGGTGCCCGGCGCCAGCCCCATGTAATCGAGCGATTTGCGCGCCGCCTCGCGCTTCGACGGATCGGCGAAGCTCTCGGGATCGGGCACGGTGCCGGTGATTGGTACGACGTCCTCGGGGCTGGTGCCCCAGGTTAGCGACGGCGCGATCTGGCTGGCATCGAGCATGACGGTGCGGTCATATACCGCGCCCGCGTCGCTCCGCAGCGTGCGCCACCAGGCGACCGCGTCGTTCCAATCCGCTCCGGCGGGGGCCATCGGGCGGCCCTTCAGATAGGCGAAGGTCGCCTCGTCGGGCGCGATCAGTCCGGCGCGCGCGCCGCCCTCGATCGACATGTTCGCGACGGTCAGCCGCCCCTCGACCGACATCGCGCGGATCGTGTCGCCGGTATATTCGATGACATAGCCGGTCCCGCCCGCCGCGCCGATCTGGCCGATGATCGCCAGCGCCACATCCTTGGGGCTGACCCCGAAGCCCAGCGCGCCGTCGATCCGGATCTCCATCGTCTTCGAGGGGGAGAGCAACAGCGTCTGCGTCGCCAGCACATGCTCGACCTCGCTGGTGCCGATGCCGAACGCCAGTGCGCCGAGCGCGCCGTGCGCCGCGGTGTGGCTGTCCCCGCAAACGAGCGTGGCGCCGGGCAGCGTGAACCCCTGCTCGGGCCCGACGACATGAACGATGCCCTGCGCGGCGGCGAGCGCGTCGATATACGGCACGCCGAAATCGGCGACGTTGCGGCGTAGCGTCGCGAGCTGGTTCGCGCTTTCGGGATCGGCGATGGGGAGTTCGTTGCCGCGCGCATCGACGCGGGGCGTGGTCGGCAGATTATGGTCGGGCACCGCGAGCGTCAGATCGGGGCGGCGCACCGTGCGCCCCGCCGCGCGCAACCCGGCAAAGGCCTGCGGGCTGGTCACCTCATAGACGAGGTGGCGGTCGATATAGATCAGGCACGTCCCGTCCTCGCGCGTCTCGACGATATGCGCGGCCCAAATCTTTTCGTACAGGGTGAGCGGACGGCTTGCCATGCGCGGGCCTTTAGCCGAAAG
>JALYTP010000326.1 GCA_030854225.1 Pseudomonadota bacterium | reverse complement strand
CGCGCGGTCGTCTGCAATTTGCGGTTCGATCCGGGCACCAACGTGCTGGCGGTGCATGTGTCGCGGCTGCGCGCCAAGCTCGACCGCGATTTCGCCGCGCCGATGCTGCTCACCGACAAAGGCCGCGGATACCGCCTCGTTGCCGCGAACGCCGCGCGCGGCTAATCTGGTGCGCATGAACGACCGCGTCTCCATCACCGTCGCCGACCGGATCGCCGACGTTCGCCTTGCCCGTGCCGACAAGTTGAACGCGATCGACCCGGCGATGTTCGAAGCGATCGGCGCGGCGATCGATTCGCTTGCAGTCCGCGCCGATGTGCGCTGCGTCGTGCTGTCTGGCGCGGGCAAGGCGTTCTGCGCCGGGCTCGACATGGCGAGCATGGCGGCGGGCGGATCGGGGCTGAGCCGGATCGAGCGCAACGATCAGGGCGCGATCTTGCCGCAGCACGTCACCTGGGGCTGGCGCCACCTGCCGATGCCGGTAATCGCAGCCGTCCACGGCGTCGCGTTAGGGGGCGGGTTCCAGATCATGTCGGGCGCCGACATCCGCATCGCCGCGCCCGCGACACGCTTCGCCGTCCGCGAGAGCCATTGGGGGCTGGTGCCTGATATGGCGGGCTTCCCGATCTGGCGCGGATTGGTGCGGGACGACGTGCTGCGCGAGCTGGTCTATACCGCGCGCGAGTTCGATGCGGGCGAGGCGCTGGCGCACGGGTTCGTGACGCGGATCGCCGACGATCCGCATGCCGCCGCGATGGGCCTGGCGCGCGCCATCGCCGGCCGCAGCCCCCACGCGATCCGCGGCGCCAAGCGCTTGCTCAACATGGCGCACGATGCCGATGCCCGCACCCTTCTCGAGGCCGAAACCGTCGAGCAGATCGCGGTGATCGGCAAGCCCGCGATGATGGAGGCGGTTGCCGCCAATATGGCCCGGCGCGCGCCCGTCTTCGAGGATTGAGCAGCTAAGCGGCGAGGGTCGCGGCGGCCTTCAGGTCGGCGACAAAGCGCGCGAATTCGTCCCCCGCCCTAGCCTTGTCGTCGAGACGCAGCAGGTAGCTCGGATGAACCGTGATCCACCCCACCCCGCCGCCGGGCAAGTCGATCGCACGGCTACGCTCGCGGCCGATCGTTACCGTCCGGCCGAGCAGCGAACGCGCGGCGGTCGCCCCCAAAGCCACCGTTATCCGCGGCTTCACCAGCAACCGCTCCTGTTCGACCCACCAGCGGCACGCCTCTACCTCGCCTGCATCCGGACGCGCATGGATGCGGCGCTTGCCGCGCAGCTCGTATTTGAAATGCTTGACCGCATTGGTGACGTAGACACGTGCGCGCTCAATCCCGGCTTCGTCCAGTGCGCGGTCGAACACTTGGCCCGCGGGCCCGACAAACGGTGTGCCGGCACGATCTTCCTGATCGCCCGGTTGCTCGCCGACGAACATCAGCCGGGCGTCGACCGGGCCTTCACCGAATACCGTCTGCGTCGCGCCCTTGTGCAGGGCACAGCGCGTACAGGCCGCCGCTTCGTCGCGCAGCGCTGCCCATGCCGCGCCGATATCGTCGCCGGTCTTGGCGTACGCGGTCGCCACCATACCGCTCTCACGCGCCTGTGCGCCCGCGATCAATCCCGGCACCAACGCGGCTTCCGGTATGTTTTTCCAGTATTTGCGCGGCATTTCCTTCAACATCGCGCCGATCTTGACCCGCGCCGGATTGAAGATCGAGGCGTAATAGGTCTTCCACACCTCCTCGACGGGATCACCATCCGGTGCATCTTCCTTCGAGGCACCCGGCCCCTCGCTGAGCGCCGCGCAGTCCCAGTGGATTGCCAGCGCGGGGGTAAGAATCGACCACCGCATGCTGGCGAAGCGATCGATGAAGAAGGCGGCGTTACGTTGGATGATATGATGTTCGGGTTCGAACCACGCGACATAGCGCGCCCCGCCATCATCGCGCACCTCACGGAAACGCAGAAAGGCGCGCATCTTGTGGATATCGCGGCGCACCGCTTGGGCCAGGCCCTCGAGCCGCCGCAGCAACGGATCCGCCGCGTTTTCCATCAGTTTCGGCGCATCGCGCAATCGAATGAGCAAGGTGTAGAGCAGCGCAAATCGCTCCGGATCACTCGCCAGCCCGGCGTCGCGCACCAATGCGAGGAACGCGCGCGGCACCGCAAATCCCGGCGACGAAGGCGATGCGCCCTGTGTGTCCTCCCGCGTATCATCGCCACCGGCGAACAGGTCGCGGGGCGCGTCGCCGATCCGCCAGATCACCTCCTCGGGCCGAACCCCGTCCGCCGCCAGCCCACGCGCCGCCGCGCGCCAGCCATCGACATCGCCTTGCCCCTCCAGCGTTACGACCCGCACGATGCCCTCACCCGATCCACCGGCGAGCCTTCACGCCGCGAACAGTTCCAGCTGCTCGGCGCGCGGGGCGACGATCGGGGTGAGGTCGACCCGGTCGGCGAGCGCGAGCGGGCGCCAATCGTCGGTGACGATGAACGGCCGCACCTTCGC
Organism: Pseudomonadota bacterium; assembly: GCA_030854225.1. Lineage (GTDB taxonomy): Bacteria > Pseudomonadota > Alphaproteobacteria > Sphingomonadales > Sphingomonadaceae > Sphingomonas. The sequence continues at coordinate 115 of JALYTP010000326.1, read as the reverse complement.
GATCGACACCGTCAGCCGCGCGACATCGTCCAGCCGCAGCCGCCGCCAGCGCCGCGCGGCGAGGATCGCGCTCACCGCCTTGGTGCCGAGTCCCGGCACCCGCCACAGCATCTCG
>JALYTP010000325.1 GCA_030854225.1 Pseudomonadota bacterium | reverse complement strand
TGGGCGCGATGCCGAGCGCGCTCTGCATGAAATCGCGCCACACCCGCGCCGGCACGCCACCGCCCGACAGCCCGGCGTTGGGCTTGTTGTCGTCCTGTCCGACCCACACCCCGCACACGATGCCGTCGGCGAAGCCCATGAACAGCGCGTCGCGGCTGTCCTGCGTCGTCCCGGTCTTGCCGTAGGTCGGGACCGAGAGCGCCGCCTGCCGCCCGGTGCCGGTCTCCGCCGATGCCGAGAGCAGATCGAGCATCTCGGCGCGGATGTCGCCGCCGAACGGACGTTGCGCTGTCGTCAGGCTTTGATACCAGCTCTTGTCCTGCGCCGCGTCGAGCCCGCGCGCGCCGACCGGATAGTCGCCCGCCGCTACCGCCGCATAGGCCGAGGTCAGCTCGAGCAGCGACACGGTCGAGGTGCCGAGCGCGATCGTCGCCTCGTTCGGGATCGGGGTCGAGATGCCGAGGTCGCGCGCCGCCTTGATGACCGCCGCCACGCCGACCTTCTGGATGATCCGCGCGGCGGCGACGTTGCTCGATTTGGCGAAGGCGCGGCGCAGGGTGATCGGGCCGAGATACTCGCGGTCGGCGTTTTTCGGGCTCCATCCCGCGATCGTCACCGGCGTGTCGTCGATCATCGAATCGGGGGTCATCCCGGCGCGCATTGCCGCGAGATAGACGAACAGCTTGAACGCGGAGCCGGGCTGGCGCCGCGCCTGGGTCGCGCGGTTGAACGGGCTGTCGGCATAGCTCTTGCCGCCGACCATCGCGATGACGCGCCCGTCGGGCCGCATCGCGACCAATGCGATCTGCGCCTTGCGCAGGCCGGCACGGGCGACGGCGCGATCGGCGGCGCGTTGCAGGCGCATGTCGAGCGTCGTCTGCACCGTCGTTTCGGTGGCGATCTCGCCGGCATGGTCGCGCGCGGCTGGCAGCACCCAATCGGCAAAGTACGTGCCGTTGGGCAATTGCTGCGTCCGCGCGACCGACAGCCGCGCGGGGCCGACATCGGCGGCATCGGCCTTGCTCAGAAACCCGCCGGCGACCATCGCCGCGACGACCAGTTTCTGCCGTGCCTGCGCCCCCGCCAGATTGCCGGTCGGCGCCAGCCGCGACGGTGCCTTGACCAGCCCGGCGAGCATCGCCGCCTGCGCGGTCGATAGCTGGTCGGGCGTCCGGTCGAAATAATGCCGCGCCGCCGCGCTCAGCCCGTACACGTTGTCGCCGAAATAGACGTTGGAGAGATAGCGCGAGAGGATTTCGTCCTTCGACAGCCATGCCTCCAGCCAGAAGGCGATCAGCACCTCGCGCGCCTTGCGGCCGATGGTGCGGTCCGAATCGAGAAAGGCGTTCTTCGCCAATTGTTGCGTGATCGTGCTGCCGCCCTCGCGCAGGCCCCCGCCGCGCAGGTTGTGGAACATCGCGCGCGCAATGCCGTGCGGATCGACCCCCCAATGCGAGCGGAAGCGGCGATCCTCGATCGCGATGAAGGCGTTGGTGACATGCCTGGGCAGGGTCGCCGCATCGACCGGCGCGCCGAGGATCGCGCCCGATCGCGCGATCGGCGTCTTGCCGTCATCGGCGACCAAGGTGATGCGCGCCGGGATCGGCGGCTGGAGCGATTTGGACAGCGGCGCGGTCACCGCGAGCCAGCCGACCGCGAGCACGAACAGGACGATCAACACCGCAAGCGCGCGCATGAACCAGCGCCATAACGATGTGCCCCGCCGGACGGGGGCAGGCGGGTCCGCGCCGCCGTCGCCATCTCCTGGCGCGAACGACGCGCCGGGGGGCGGCATGCCGCCGGTCAACTCCAGCGGGGCGCGGACGGTTTCGAGGGAATCGAACGAATAAGGGCGCATCGTCTCATAGGGCCGCAGCCGGTCATCCGGCGACATGGTGTGTTACTCTTATAAGGCGCAAGCCGCAAGCGGGGATTGGCGCGAAGGCGCTGGCGCGGCTCATGGCGCGTGCTACTATCACGCCCGATCGAGCCAAGCGAGGGCGTCACGAGCGTGCCTTGACTGACGCCCGGCACGGCATAAGACACCGATGTCCTGCCCGGCATGAGGAGACGAGATTGACCGCCGTTGCGCCCGATGCCCCCCTCGTCGTCGGAATCGGCGGCACGATCGGCGGCATTTCCTCGACCGAGCGCGCGCTCGCGATCGCGCTCGACGCGGCGGGGCGCGAGGGGTTTCGCACCCGGCTGTTCGGGGGCGATGCGATGGGGCAATTGCCGCTCTACGACCCCAAGGCGACCGGGCGCACCCCGGCGGAGCGCGATTTCGTCACCGCCGTGCGCGGTGCCTCGGCGCTCATCATCGCCTCGCCGGGCTATCACGGCAGTATCTCGGGCGTGGTCAAGAACGCGCTCGACCTGCTCGAGGAAACCGCGCGGGACGAGGCGCGGCCGTATCTCGCCGACATGCCGGTCGGGCTGATCGCGACGGCGTATGGCTGGCAGGCGACGGGCAGCACGATCGCGGCGCTGCGCTCGATCGTCCACGCGCTGCGCGGCTGGCCGACCCCGTTCGGCGTCACCGTCAACACCGTGGAACAGGCACCGGACGACGACGGCAACTTCGACGACACCGTCGACGGTGCGTTGCACATCTTGGCCGATCAGCTGCTGC
>JALYTP010000324.1 GCA_030854225.1 Pseudomonadota bacterium | reverse complement strand
CCTCGACCCGCATCCGCGAGGCGCTGCGCGCCGGCGACCCGCGCGAGGCGGCGCGGTTGCTCACCCGCCCCTTCACCATTGCCGGCATTGTGCAGCACGGCGACAAGATCGGCCGCACGATCGGCTACCCGACCGCCAATCTCGACCTCGCCGATTATGTACGCCCGGCCTACGGCATCTATGCGGTGCGCGCCCGGCTGGCCGACGGGCGCGCGGTTGAGGGTGCGGCGAACCTGGGCATCCGCCCGAGCTTCGAGCCGCCCAGGGAGTTGCTCGAGCCGTATTTCTTCGATTTCGCGGGCGATCTGTACGGCCAGCCGGTCGAAGTCGAATTGATCGACTATCTGCGCCCCGAGGCGAAGTTCGGCACGCTCGACGCGCTCAAGGCGCAGATGGCGCGGGATTGCGATCGGGCGCGGGTGGTGCTGGAGGGATAGGCAATTCACGTTCGCCCCCTGGCGGACGTGATTTTCGGAAAAGGCAGGTTACGCGTGGAAGTAGCGGCAGCCGGGATGGACGGCATCATGCGCGCGGTGGGAATGTTGCAGGCAGGCGATCGTGCGGACGCGCGCGCCGATCTGCTCCGGTTATGGCAGGAATGGGCCGGCACCGACGCCCCGCTCCAGCAATGCACGATCGCGCATTTCCTCGCCGATACCGAGGATGATCCGGCGGCGGAGCTGGCATGGGATATGCGCGCGCTGAACGCGGCGACGGGATTTGATGACGACCAGGATCGCGACGCGGTCGACCCCGCCTTGGCCAATTTCCTGCCATCGCTGCACCTGAACGTCGCCGATGCATGTCGGCGGCTGGGCGAGCCAGAAAGGGCGCGTCGGCACGTAGCGAGCGGTTTGGCGCGGGCGCCCGCCTTGGACGAAGACGGATACGGCTCGATGATCCGGAAAGGGTTGGAGCGGTTGCGCGATCGGTTGGCGACTGAAAGCTAGGCGTCGGTTGTAGTGCGTCGATGGTGCTATCGGTGCCGCGGCGCATCATACGCCGCCGCCAAAGCGTTCGGCCACGCCGACGGGCCGACCGGTATTTGCGCCGCACGATTCGCGCCTCGGCGCCGATGTCCCGCCTACGCGCCCGCGCTCATACGAAAATAGGGGCCGGCATCGCTGCCGACCCCCTGTCGCCGCACTTCGACCCTCTCGACGTGTCCGCCCCGAAAGGCTTTCGCATCCGCGCCGTCTGGTTTCGGCGGCCGCTCCACCTCGCGCCGCAAGCGGCAACAAGGCTTTGCGTTTCGGTCACCGGGCCGGGCGCGTTCCTCTTGCGAGGTTCGCCGCCCAGGCCGCGGCGGCCAGCTCAGCGTTCGGAAACCGAAATTCCCGTCCGCATCGCTTCGGCCACGATCCGCCCGACCGCCTTCACCCCGAGGGGAGACGCGCATCCGGCCATCCTTGGCCAACATGCCTTCTGTGTCGCGGGGACACGGAAAGAATGCCTTGGTCTGTCGTTTCGGACTGCCCCGACCGCGCCCGCTTTCGCGCCGCTTGTCCAGGCTGCCTTCGATCGTCAGCCAACCGTAAAAAATCGTCGAACGCCTTGCGACACCTTCCATCTTTCCCGGTGCAAGCACCTGATGTTTCGGCAGTTTCCTGCGTCCGTTCCGTCTCGCTTACAGTCATGATGCTGTCACCGATCGCGAGTCGCGCCAATGGCAAAAGCGTGCGTCCGGCCTGTGGATAACGTGGATATCGTGGACGGATCGGCGCGGCGTCCCGGTGCCCCTTCCGTGACATGAACGAAACGTTTTTCCCGGTTCATGCAACTTCGTTTATCGATGCCGCGTTGGGTCAAACGTTATTGATCGAAAGCAAGAGGAAGGGACTATTCCATGCGTAAGATGATCCTGGCGTTCAGCGCCGTCGCCGTCACACTGCCCGCCATCGCCTTGCCGACCGCGGCCACCGCACGGCGGCATTACGGGCACCAACGCCCCTATGTCTACACGCGCAACGGCCACACCTATTGCCGCCATTCGGACGGCACGACCGGCCTGATCGCCGGCGGCGTCGGTGGCGCCTTGATCGGCAACTCGGTCGCGGGGCACGGCGACAAGCTGCTCGGCACCGCGATCGGCGGGGTCGTCGGCGCCCTCGGTGGCCGCGCGATCGATCGCTCGATGACCGCGCACAAGCGCTGCCGCTAATCGGCGCGGAACGATTTGGGGCGTGGCGCAGGCCGCGCCCCTTTTCATTGGAACGGAGATCTTGGCATGACGACACGCAGCGGATCGGCCCGGTATGAGGGCTTCGGCAAGGACGGCAAGGGGTGGGTTTCGACCCAGTCGGGTGTGCTCAAGGACCAGAAATATGGTTTCGCCAGCCGGTTCGAGGATGGCCCTGGCACCAACCCGGAAGAACTGATCGCCGCCGCGCATGCCAGCTGCTTCACCATGGCACTCGGCTTCGCGCTCGCCAAGGCGGGCCATACTGACGGCACGTTGGAAACCACCGCCAAGGTTTCGCTGGAAAAGGATGGCGACGGGTTCACGATTACGCGGTCGGACTTGTCGCTGAGCGCCAGCGTGCCGGGGATCGACGCCGCCGAGTTCGAACGGATCGCCACCGATGCGAAGGGCAATTGTCCGGTATCCAAGGTGCTGAACGCCGAGATCACGCTGACG
>JALYTP010000042.1 GCA_030854225.1 Pseudomonadota bacterium | reverse complement strand
TGTGAAGAGTGTGAAGATTCGCCGCCGCGAAAGCGTGCGATGGTGTGAAGAGTGTGAAGATTCGCCCCGCTTGGCCTCTCGTCACGTCGCTGGAAAGGCCCCGATCTCATGGCGTTGAACCAGAGCGGCTGGCGCCCGACCGCGCCCGAATCCGGGAATGCGACGGCGCCGACCTTCACCGGCAACAAGGCACTGATGCTCGAAGAAGCACTGATCTTCGAGATCGGATCGACCGAGACCACCGGCGTCGAAGTCGCCGAGCCGGCGACGGTTGCACCGAGACTGGGCAATCTTGCGCGATCGGCGCCGATCGGCCTACCCGGCCTGTCGGAACCCGAGACGGTGCGGCATTATACCCGCCTCTCGCGGCAAAACTACGCGATAGACCTCGGCCTGTTCCCGCTCGGATCGTGCACGATGAAACATAATCCGCGCCTGAACGAGAAGATGGCGCGCTTGCCCGGGTTCGCCGACGTCCACCCGCTCGCGCCGGTCGATACGGTGCAGGGGGCGCTCGAGGTGATCCATCAGTTGGCGCATTGGCTGGTCACGCTGACCGGGATGGCGTCGGTGGCGATGAGCCCCAAGGCCGGCGCGCATGGCGAGCTGTGCGGGATCCTGGCGATCAAGGCCGCGCTCGAGGCGCGGGGGGAGGGGCATCGCACGGTCATCCTGGTGCCCGAATCGGCGCACGGCACCAACCCCGCGACCGCCGCCTTCGCCGGCTACAGCGTCGAGGATATCCCGGCGACCGCCGACGGCCGCGTCGATGTCGCGGCGCTGACCGCGCGGCTCGGGCCCGATGTCGCCGGGGTGATGATCACCAACCCCAATACCTGCGGCCTGTTCGAGCGCGAGATGCGCACCATCTCCGACGCGGTCCACGCGGTCGGCGGGTTCGTCTATTGCGACGGGGCGAATTTCAACGCGATCGTCGGGCGCGTTCGGCCGGGCGACCTGGGCATCGACGCGATGCACATCAACCTCCACAAGACCTTTTCCACCCCGCATGGCGGGGGCGGGCCGGGGGCGGGGCCGGTGGTGTTTTCCCAAGCGCTCACCCCGTTCGCGCCGCTCCCTTTCGTCGAGAAACAGGGCGTTGAAGGAGCTTGGCATTTCGCCCTGATCGAGGAGGAGACGGCGCAGGATCATCACGACCAGAGCTTCGGCCGGATGGTGGCGTTCAACGGCCAGATGGGCATGTTCACCCGTGCGTTGACCTATATCCTGAGCCACGGCGCCGATGGCCTGCGCCAGGTCGCCGAGGATTCGGTGCTCAACGCCAACTACATCCTGCGCAGCCTCGAGAACACGCTCGACGCGCCGTTCGGCGCTTCGGGCCCTTGCATGCACGAGGCGATCTTTAGCGACGACGGCCTGTCCGAGGGTTTCTCGACGATCGATATCGCCAAGGGGCTGATCGACGAGGGTTATCACCCGATGACGATGTATTTCCCGCTCGTCGTCCACGGCGCGATGCTGGTCGAGCCGACCGAGACCGAATCGAGGGCCGCGCTCGATCAGTTCATCGGCGCGCTGCGCAGCGTGGCCGAGCGCGCCAAGGCAGGTGACGAAGCGCTCAAATCCGCCCCGCATTTCGCTCCGCGCCGCCGCCTCGACGAGACGCTCGCGGCAAGGAAGCCGGTGCTGGTGTGGAAAGAACCGGCGCAGGCCGTCGCGGCGCAATAGCGCTGGCGAGCGGCGGCGTGGGTTGATAATCGCCGCGCAGGACAAGAGGGAGCGTCGATGCAGGAACACGTCATTCAGCCGACCGGCCTGATGCAATATCTGATCCCGGTCGCCGTTTTCATCGTGATCTTCGCGTTGCGCGCGCGCCGCATGTCGCAGGTTCGGCCGCTGTCGCTGCGGTCATTGCGGATCGTGCCCGCGCTCTATCTGCTGATCGTCATCGCCGCCTTTGTCCGCACCTCGCCCAATGGCGTCGGCTGGGCGGCGGCGCTGGTCGGGCTGGCCGCGGGGTGCGTAATCGGCTGGTATCGCGGCAAATCGGTCGCCATCCACCTCGATCCGGCGACCGGCAAGCTGATGCAGCGCGCCTCGCCGCTGGCGATCCTCATCCTGCTCGCGCTGGTGCTGGCCAAGACGGCCGCGCCGTCGATCGGATCGGCCGAACGGCTCGACGTCGCCGCGCTGACCGACGCGTTGCTGATGATCGCGCTGGGCACCTTCGCTGTGATGCGCCTCGAGATGTTCCTGCGCGCGCGGCGCCTGCTGGCGGACTGACCATCGCCGATCAGCGCGCCCGATCGGACCGTGATGCGCCGCGCTGGCGCTGGATGATCGAGCAGAATTTGTAACCGGCAACGTTGATCATAACGGCCACGCGGCCGTCGCGTGACACATGCACGTCGAGAATCCTTGGCGAAACCGCCATTCCATTTTCTCCTGAACCCACACCGCCATCGGCGGAGACGCAGCGGGTTCTGGCGCGATAGCCGGCAAGGCTCCACCCATTGCATCCGGTCTGGACGAAGCACCGCGACAAGACGGCGTCGAACAGTTAGAACATTGAGGGGACATAAGAAGAACGGAATTGCATTGTGTCGCATACGCTGATGATCGCCGGCGCGGCAGCGTGTTTTCGCCGGCCGGAGATCGATCTCGATCTGGTCAGTTACGACGTCATCACGCCCATGGCGGTGCGCGGGATTTTCGAATCGGTGCATTGGACGCCCGCCATCTGGTGGCGGGTCGAGCGGATCGAGGTGCTGCATCCGATCCGGATCGAATGGGCCGATGCGCCGCCCAACCATGATTCCATGCAAAAGGGAGACGGAGGGCGATCGCTTCGGCTGCGCGATGTCTGCTATATCGTCACGGCGCGGTTCGAAATGACCGATGCCGCTGGTCCCGCCGACAATCCCGCCCAGCATGCGCAGATGTTCCGCCGCCGCGCGAAAGGGCAGCGTTTTTTCCGCCAGCCGTATCTCGGGCAGCGCAATCTGGTCGCGGAAGTGAGTCTGATGGATCAGGAGTTCACTGCGCCGCTGTTATGCGGGGAGCGGGGAGATCGACCTGGGATGGATGGTGTTCGATCGATCTGCGATACACGGCGGCGCGCCGACATATTACCGCGCGCGCATGATCGACGGCGTGATCGATGTCGGTGCGATTGCCGCATCCGATCTGGCGCGCGGCGCCTGCGCTTAACGCTGGCGGACCTCGGGCGCTTTGCGCTAGGCGCGCGCCATGACCATCAAGCGCGCCCTTTCCGTCACCCGCGAGGCCGATTTTTCCGCCTGGTATCAGGCGGTCATCGCCGAGGCCGACATGGCCGAGGAATCGGGCGTGCGCGGCTGCATGGTGATCCGTCCGTACGGTTACGGCATCTGGGAACGCATCCAGCGCCTGCTCGACGACCGGATCAAGGCGACCGGCCACGAGAATTGTTACTTCCCGCTGTTCATCCCGCTCTCCTATTTCGAGAAGGAGGCCGAGCATGTCGAGGGCTTCGCCAAGGAGATGGCGGTCGTCACCCACCACCGGCTGATCGCGGACGGAAAGGGCGGGCTGATGCCGGATCCCGCCGCGAAGCTGGAAGAGCCGCTGGTCGTGCGGCCGACCTCGGAGACGGTGATCGGCGCGGCGTTCTCGCGCTGGGTGCAAAGCTGGCGCGACCTGCCGGTGTTGATCAACCAATGGGCCAATGTGGTGCGCTGGGAGATGCGCACGCGGATGTTCCTGCGCACGAGCGAGTTCCTCTGGCAGGAGGGGCATACGGCGCACGCCTCGGCGCAAGAGGCGCGCGAAGAGACGCTCCGCATGCTGGAGGTGTACCGCTCGTTCGCCGAGGATGATCTCGCGCTGCCGGTGGTCGCGGGGGAAAAGCCCGAGAACGAGCGCTTCCCCGGCGCGGTCGAGACCTGGTCGATCGAGGCGATGATGCAGGACGGCAAGGCGCTGCAAGCGGGTACGTCGCACTTTCTCGGCACCAACTTTGCCCACGCCCAGGATATCAAGTTCCAGAATTCGGCCGGGGAACTCGAACTCGCCAATACCACGAGCTGGGGCGTCTCGACGCGCATGATCGGCGGGGTCATCATGGTCCACGGTGACGATGACGGGCTGCGCGTTCCGCCCAGGATCGCGCCGTGGCAGGTGGTGATCGTGCCGATGCTGCGCGATGGCCCGGAGGACGAGGAGGTCGTCTCTTATTGCAAGGTGTTGCAGGCAGACCTTGCCGCGCAGTCGGCGCTCGGCGAGCCAGTGCGTGCGCTGCTCGACATGAAGTTCGGCAAGGCCGCGGCCAAGCGCTGGGGCTGGGTCAAGAAGGGCGCGCCGATCATCGTCGAGGTCGGCGGGCGCGACGTGGCGGGCGGCAACATCTCGGTGGTGCGCCGCGACAGGTTGTACCGCGCGGACGGCAAGCTCGACAGCGCGGTTGTACCGCGCGGCGATTTCCTCGACGGTGTGGCGACGGCGCTGGAGGAAATCCAGTCGGCGCTACACAACGAGGCGCGGGCGCGGCTGGAGGGGAACATCGCGCCGGCAGCGAACTTCACCGCGATCGAGACTCATTTTGCGGAAGGGATGAAGAACCCCGGCTGGCTCGAAGTGCAATGGTCGAAGCCGACCGGCGCGGCGCTGACCAAGGTGACCGAGCGATTGAAAGCGCTCAAGCTGACGCTGCGCAACGTGCCGATCGGTGCGACGGCGGCGGACGGCGCGTGCGTGTTCACCGGCGACAAGGCGGTCGAGCGGGTGCTGGTCGGACGGGCTTATTGAACCTTGCCGACATGCGCTTCGCCGCGTGCTTGGGCGAGCAATACCTGGCGGTGGCGTTCGGCATAACCCGCGCGCGCGGCCGCATCGCGCATGCCGTGGCAGGCGGGGCAGGCAACGCCTTCCTCGAACAACGGTGAGGCGCGGTCCGCGGGACTGACCGGCATCCGGCATCCCCGGCACAACGTGTGGCTTCCGGTGTCCAGCCCGTGCCCGACGGCGACTCGCTCGTCGAACACGAAACATTCGCCCTGCCAGCGGCTCTCCGCCTCGGGCATTTCCTCGAGATATTTCAGGATGCCGCCTTTGAGATGGAACACCTCGCCTCCGCCGCGCGCCTTGACCAGCGCCGTCGCCTTCTCGCAGCGGATGCCGCCGGTGCAGAACATCGCGATGCGCGGCGCGGCGGCGATCGCGCCGCGGTGCGCCTCGACCCATGCCGGAAAATCACTGAACGCGCGCGTGCCGGGATCGACCGCCCCGGCGAACGTGCCGATCCGCACTTCATACTCGTTGCGTGTATCGATCAACAGCGTACCGGGCGCGTCGATCAGCGCGTTCCATTCTTCGGGCGCGACATATTGCCCCGCATCGGTGGCATCGACCTGGGGCACACCCATCGTCACGATCTCGCGTTTCACGCGCACCTTGGTGCGGTGGAACGGCATGGCATCGGCGATCGAAACCTTTACGTCGAGATCGGCGCAGCCGGGCAGCGCGCGGATATGCTCGATCACCGCGTCGATCGCCGCAGACGCGCCTGCGATGGTGCCGTTGATCCCCTCATGCGCGAGCAGGATGGTTCCCCTGACGCTCTGACGCAGCATTGCGTCGATGAGCGGTGCGCGTAAAATCGACGGATCGTCGAACCGCGCGAAGCGGTACAGGGCGGCGATGCGGATCGTCATAACCTGGCCCAGGCCCCCTCGAACGCGGCACGCTGCTCGGAGGTCAAGGTCAGCCCTATCTTGCTCCGCCGGTCGAGCGCATCCGCTGCGGTCCGCGCCCATTCCCGGTCGCGCATCCACCGCGCCTCCATTTCGGTCAGCCCGCCGCCCAGATCGGCGCCCATGCCGGCCTCGTCGATGACGCCGTCCAGCATGTCGGTCAGCATCGTGCCGTAAGCATGTGCCATCCGCGTCGCGCGCGCTTCGCCGAGAAAGGGCCACGTCACGCTGACCTGGGCTACGAAATCGCCGAAATTGGCGATCGCGCCGCCGGGAAAGATCCGTGCACGCGTCGCCGGATGCACCGCCACACCCATTGCGGGGCCGAGTTTACCCATCGCCTCCTCCGCTAAATGCCGCGCGGTGGTGATCTTGCCGCCGAACACGCTCAGTAGCGGAGGCCCGCCGGAATCACCGGCTGTATCCAATTCGAGCACGTATTCGCGTGTCACCGCCTTCGCCTCGCTGGCGCCGTCATCATAGAGCGGGCGCACGCCGGACCAGCTTGAGGTAACGTCGGCGGGATTGATCTGTTTCTTGAAGTGGTGGTTTATGCCCTCGCACAGATACGCGATCTCTTGCGGTGTGATTTGCGCGTCCTCCGGCAGTTCGACGGGGATGTCGGTGGTGCCGATCTCGGTCTGCCCCTGCCATGCGATCGCGAAGATGATCCGCCGGTCGGGCAGTTGCAGCATATAGGCGTGGTCGCCCTCGAACAATTTGGGCACGACGATATGGCTGCCCTTGACCAGTCGCACGTTGCTCTTCGCGTTCACCTCGAGCTTTTCGAGCAACAGGTGGACCCACGGCCCCGCGGCATTGACCAGCGCGCGCGCCTCGACGGTGCGGCCGTCGGAGAGCCTCGCGCGCCACACGTCGCCCTCGCGCCGCGCGCTTTCCAGCGCCACGCCGGTGATGATCTCCGCGCCGTTGTCGCGCGCATCGATCGCGTTGAGGACGGTGAGCCGCGAATCGTCGGTCTGCGCGTCGGAATAGACGAACCCGCGGCGCCCGCCTTTCAGCGGCGTGGTATAAGCGGTATCGCCTTTGCGTAAGCCTCGCGAACGCGGGAGCGACATCTTCCCGCCGAGTATATCGTAGAGATACAGCCCGATCCGCACCATCCACCACGGGCGCACCGCATTCTCCTGCGGCAGGACGAAGGTGAGCGGATGGATGAGGTGCGGCGCAGCCTTCAACAGCCGCTCGCGCTCGCGCAGCGCCTCGGCGACGAGCCGGAATTCGTAATATTCGAGGTAACGCAACCCGCCATGGATCAGCTTGGTCGAGGCCGACGAGGTATGCGAGGCCAGGTCGTCACGCTCGACAAGCAACACCTTGAGGCCAAGCAAAGATGCCTCGCGCGCGATGGCGCAGCCGTTGATGCCGCCGCCGATGATCAGGAGATCGTATGTCACCGCTGTCCGATAGCGATGCGACCCGGCTGTGTCACCCGCGCTGTTGACCACCCCGGCCGCGCTCTGTATAGGCGCCGCTGCCTGAACGGGGTCATCCTCCGCGCGGGCAAGCTTGAACATTGCTGGATGCATTCCAGGATCCGGGGTGGCTTCGTCACCTGGCGGTCCTTTTTGTATTCGCGGAATCTCGGTTCCGAAGGGGCGTCATGGCTCCAGCAAAGTAACCACGTACCTAAGGTGAAGAGATTCATGCCGACGATCAACCAGCTGGTCCGCAAGGGCCGCGATCCGCAGAAGGCCAAGAACAAGGTCCCTGCCATGGAGGCCAACCCGCAGAAGCGCGGCGTTTGCACCCGCGTCTACACCACGACCCCGAAAAAGCCGAACTCGGCGCTGCGCAAGGTGGCCAAGGTTCGCCTGACCAACCAGCGCGAGGTCATCAGCTACATTCCGGGTGAAGGCCACAACCTTCAGGAGCACTCCGTGGTGCTGATCCGTGGCGGCCGTGTGCGCGATCTCCCCGGTGTTCGTTACCACGTCCTGCGCGGCGTGCTCGATACGCAGGGCGTGAAGGATCGCCGCCAGTCGCGTTCGAAGTACGGCGCCAAGCGTCCCAAATAATAGCCAGAGTAAGCCCCGGACGAGTTTCGGAACAGGCTGAAGAACAACAAGGAATTTGAAATGGCACGTCGTCGTCGCCCGGAAAAGCGTATCATCCTGCCCGATCCCAAGTTCGGGGATGAGGTGCTCTCCAAGTTCATGAATTCGGTGATGCTGGACGGCAAGAAGTCCGTCGCCGAACTGATCGTCTACGGTGCGATGGAAACCGTGGAAACGCGCGCGAAGAAGGATCCGCTCGGCGTTTTCCACGAAGCTCTCGCCAACGTGAAGCCGGGCATCGAGGTCCGCAGCCGCCGCGTCGGCGGCGCGACCTATCAGGTGCCGGTCGAGGTGCGCCCCGAGCGTGCCCAGGCGCTGGCGATCCGCTGGCTCATCACCGCCGCGCGCTCGCGCAGCGAAAACACCATGGCCGCGCGGCTGTCGGGTGAATTGATGGACGCCGCCAACAACCGCGGCAACGCGGTGAAGAAGCGCGAAGACACGCACCGCATGGCGGAGGCCAACCGCGCCTTCAGCCACTACCGCTGGTAAAACAAAAACCTATATGATGGGGAGCCGGACCGCCCGGCTCTCCACATCGCTAAGGAAACCACGATCATGGCCCGCAGCCATCCGCTCGATCGCTATCGCAACATCGGCATCATGGCGCATATCGACGCCGGCAAGACGACGACGACCGAGCGCATCCTCTATTACACCGGCAAGTCGTACAAGATCGGCGAAGTGCATGAAGGCACCGCGACGATGGACTGGATGGAGCAGGAGCAGGAGCGCGGGATCACGATCACGTCGGCCGCGACGACGTGTTTCTGGAACGACCACCGGATCAATATCATCGACACTCCCGGCCACGTCGACTTCACGATCGAGGTCGAGCGTTCGCTGCGTGTGCTCGACGGTGCGATTACCTGTTTCGACGGCGTTGCCGGTGTCGAGCCGCAATCCGAGACGGTGTGGCGCCAGGCGGACAAATATAACGTTCCGCGGATGTGCTTCGTCAACAAGCTTGATCGCACCGGCGCCAATTTCGAGCGTTGCGTCGAGATGATCAAGGATCGTCTCGGTGCGCGACCGGCCGTGCTATATCTGCCGATCGGCATCGAGGGCGGGTTCAAGGGCCTGGTCGATCTGGTCGAGAACCGTGCGATCATCTGGCTCGAGGAATCGCTGGGCGCGAAATTCGAATATGGCGAGATTCCGGACGACCTG
>JALYTP010000041.1 GCA_030854225.1 Pseudomonadota bacterium | reverse complement strand
GTTGGAGTTTGGACGGAGTGGCTGCATTCACCCAGTTGGCAGAACCCGCCATCTTTTTAGCGTTAGCTTTTCAACAACTGCGACTGAGGCACAGCCAAAATGGCTGACGCACCCCAAATCCCCGATGAAGCCGAGACCCGCGCGCGCTGGGGCGCGTTTGCGTGGACGCCGGACAACGCCAAGGAGGCCGCCGAAATCCTCGGGCGCTTTCCGAAGGGTCGCGAGCAATCGGCGTCGTTGCCGTTGCTCGATCTCGCGCAGCGACAGGTCGGCGTGGAGACCAATACGCAGGGCTGGCTGCCAGTCCCGGTGATCGAGTTCGTCGCGCGCCAGATCGGCGTCCCATACATGCGCGTGTATGAGGTCGTGACCTTCTACACGATGTTCAACCTCGCGCCGGTCGGCCGCTATCACGTGCAGGTCTGCGGCACGACGCCGTGCATGCTCGCCGGCTCCGACGACGTGCTGGCGGCGTGCAAGAACCACGGGCTTATCAAGGGCAAGACCACGCCCGACGGGCTGTTCACGCTGACCGAGGTCGAGTGCCTGGGCGCGTGTGCCAATGCGCCGATGGTGCAGATCAACGACGATAATTACGAAGACCTGGATTACGATCGTACCGCCGCGGTGCTCGCCGCGCTGGCCAAGGGCGAGCGCCCGCCTGCGGGATCGACGATCGGCCGCCGCGCGAGCTGCCCCGAAGGCGGGCCGACCACACTCAAGGCGATGGTCGACGCCAATCATGATTATCGGGACGAGTGGTGATGGCGGCGCTGCTCGCTATCGTGATCGGCGCGGTCGTGCTGATCGTGTGCCTTGTGCTCGCGCTCAAGCTGATCGCGCTGGTGATCGGCGTGGCCGCAGCGGTGCTGGTATATTTCGTCGCTGAAAAGCTGGTCGGGAAGGGCAATTAGGCGATGCTCGCTGACAAGGACCGCATCTTCACCAACGTCTATGGTTTTCAGCCCTGGGGCCTGAAGGCCGCGATGGCGCGGGGCGACTGGGACAATACCAAGGCGCTGATGGCGATCGGGCAGGACCCGATCATCGACGCGATCAAGGCGTCGGGGCTGCGCGGGCGCGGCGGGGCGGGGTTCCCGACTGGCACCAAATGGTCGTTCATGCCCAAGGAACCCAAGCCCGACCGGCCCAACTTCCTCGTCATCAACGCCGACGAATCCGAGCCGGGCAGCTGCAAGGACCGCGAGATCATCCGTCACGATCCGCACAAGCTGATCGAGGGCGCGCTGATCGCTGGCTATGCGATGCGCGCGCGCGCCGCCTACATCTACATTCGCGGCGAATATATCCGCGAGGCCGAAACGCTCTTCGCTGCCGTCGCCGAGGCGTATGACGCCGGGCTGATCGGCAGGAATGCGTGCAAATCGGGCTACGATTTCGACGTGTTTGTCCACCGGGGCGCGGGCGCCTACATCTGCGGCGAAGAGACCGCGATGCTCGAAAGCCTCGAGGGCAAGAAGGGCCAGCCGCGCCTCAAGCCGCCGTTCCCGGCGGGCGCGGGGCTGTATGGCTGCCCGACGACGGTCAACAATGTCGAGAGCATCGCGGTGGTGCCGACGATCCTGCACCGCGGCGCGGGCTGGTTCGCGAGCTTCGGCGCGGAGAATAATCGCGGCACCAAGCTGTTCCAGATCAGCGGCCATGTGAACAAGCCGTGCGTGGTCGAGGAAGCGATGAGCATCCCGTTCCGTCAGCTGATCGAGGAACATTGCGGCGGCATTCGTGGCGGGTGGGACAATCTGCTCGCAGTGATCCCCGGCGGATCGTCGGTGCCGCTGGTCCCGGCGAAGGAGATCATGGACGCGCCGATGGATTTCGACGGGCTGAAAGCGGTCGGCTCGGGGCTCGGCACGGCGGCGGTGATCGTGATGGACAAATCGACCGACGTGGTCCGCGCGATCAGCCGCATCTCGTACTTCTACAAGCACGAAAGCTGCGGCCAGTGCACCCCGTGCCGCGAGGGCACCGGCTGGATGTGGCGCGTGATGGAACGCCTGCGCACCGGCGACGCCGAGATCGGCGAGATCGATATGCTGCAACAGGTGACCAAACAAGTCGAGGGCCACACCATCTGCGCACTCGGCGACGCGGCGGCGTGGCCGATCCAGGGGCTGATCAAGCATTTCCGGCCGGAGCTGGAACGGCGGATTATCGAGCGTGGCGTGGGCGCCGACGCCCCGATGCAGGAGGCGGCGGAGTGAGAGATCGCCTCGCAATTCTTTTGATGATTGCGGCAGTCGCGCCGTCATGTGTCGAGGCCCAGTCGCAGCCAGGGGCTTCGCCACACACGGGGTCGCTTATTGCCGCCCCTCCGGCGGCGTCAGTTAACGGCACAACTAAAACTGACGCACGAAGAGCCGCACTGGCGTTTAGTCAATGCGTATTGAAGCGTATGCCGTTAATAGGCGCAGGGATTCTTACGGACCCAGTTGGTACCGAGCAGTACACGACGCTGGTAAGCAAAGCGGCGTCCTCAGAGTGTTTGGAAGGCGGTGTTATTTTGCATATGCCTCAAATACTTATGCGTGCGGCTTTTTTTGAAGCTGCCTACATTCAGCAATTTCGAACGGGCCCAGTCGAATTGAAAGATTCGCCTATCGTAGATTATCGCGCTGGGTATTCTGATTCCCTTAACCCTTATGTTGCCAATACGATTGCTTTGGCGCAATTTGGTGATTGTGTTGTCAGAGCTGGAACCTCGGATGCACGCGCCATGGTATTGAACTTACCTGGCAGCTATTCTGAAAATAGAGCTGTTGCGGCTCTCATTCCAAAGCTCGCGCCGTGCGTGCCGGCAGGCTCCAAGGTAGAATTTTCTAAACCGGTACTTCGCGGAGCAATCGCTGAAGCGATCTATCGCCTATCCGTGGCCTCGACCCAAAACAAGGCGTCGAACTGATATGCCCAAACTCAAAGTAGACGGCATCGAGGTCGAGGTTCCCGCCGGCGCCACCGTGCTCCAGGCGTGCGAGGCCGCTGGGAAGGAGATTCCACGCTTCTGCTATCACGAACGCCTCAGTATCGCGGGGAATTGCCGGATGTGCCTGGTCGAGGTGAAGCCCGGACCGCCCAAGCCGCAGGCTTCCTGCGCGCTCTCCGCCGCCGATAATCAGGAGGTGTTCACCTCCACCCCGATGGTCAAGAACGCGCGCGAGGGGGTGATGGAGTTCCTGCTCATCAACCATCCGCTCGATTGCCCGATCTGCGATCAGGGCGGCGAATGCGATTTGCAGGACCAGTCGATCGCTTATGGACGGGGCCATTCGCGCTATGACGAGAACAAGCGCGCAGTGACCGAGAAATATATGGGACCGATCGTCAAGACGGTGATGACGCGCTGCATCCAGTGCACGCGCTGCATCCGCTTCGCCGAGGAAGTGGCGGGCGTGGAGGAGATCGGCGCGATCGGGCGCGGCGAGGATATGCAGATCACCTCGTATCTCGAGCAGGCGGTGACGAGCGAGCTTTCGGGCAATGTCGTCGATCTGTGTCCGGTCGGCGCGCTGACCTCGAAGCCCTATGCGTTCGAGGCGCGGCCGTGGGAACTCACCAAGACCCTCAGCATCGACGTGATGGATGCGGTCGGCACCAACATCCGGCTCGACAGTCGCGGGCGCCAGGTGCTGCGCGCGCTCCCCGTCATCAACGAGGACGTCAACGAGGAATGGGCCTCGGACAAGACGCGTCACGCGGTCGACGGGCTGGTGCGGCGGCGGCTCGACAAGCCGTATGTTCGGCGGGACGGGCGGGTGGTCGAGGCGAGTTGGGACGAGGCATTCGCCGCGATCGCCGCGGTAAAGCCGGGCAAGAGTGTCGCCGCGATCCACGGCGACCTGCTCGATTGCGAAACGATGTATGCCGCCAAGGCGCTGCTCGCGGGCATGGGATCGTCGCTGCTCGAGGGGCGGCAGTCGGGGATGGATTACAACGTGTCGAGCCTCGGCGCGGTCAATTTCAACACCACGATCGCGGGCGCCGAACAGGCCGATGCGATCCTGCTCGTCGGCACCAACCTGCGCTGGGAAGCGCCGCTGGTGAACACGCGGATCCGCAAGGCGATCAAGAAGGGCGCGAAGGTCTTCGCGATCGGGCCCGAGACGGACCTGACCTACAAGGTCGAGTGGCTGGGCAACGATCTGGCGCTGCTCGCCAAGCTGCCCGAGGCGGCGATGCGCGCGTTCAAGGAAGCCGACCGCCCGATGGTGATCGTCGGCGGCGCGGCGCTGAAGGGCGGGCACGCGGCGGCGCTCAAGCTGGCCAAGGCGTACCGGCTCGTCCGTGACGGCTGGAACGGCTTCAACGTGCTGCATTTCTCGGCGGCGCGGATGGGCGGGCTGATGCTCGGCTGGGCGCAATCGGGCGGGATCGCCGATGTAATTGCGGCCAAGCCGAAACTGGTGTTCTTCCTCGGCGCGGACGAGGTGGACTTCACCAAATTCGCCGACAGCTTCAAGGTCTATATCGGCCATCACGGCGACAAGGGCGCGGCGGCGGCCGATGTCGTGCTGCCGGGCGCCAGCTATGCCGAGAAATCGGGCACCTACGTCAACCTCGAAGGCCGGGTGCAGCGCGGCGAGCGCGCGGTGTTCCCGCCGGGGGATGCGCGCGAGGACTGGACGATCCTGCGCGCGCTGTCGGAGAAGATGGGCGCGACGCTGCCGTTCGACACGATCGGGGAACTGCGCGCGGCGATGGCGGTCGATACGCCAGACCTTGCGACCCTGGGTCTTCGTACTTTCGAATGGAACCCGCCCGCGCTCGACGGCAAGGGCGACGGCGCGGTCGGCTATCCGATCAAGGACTTCTACCTCACCAACGCAATCTGCCGTGCCTCGCCGACGATGCAACGCTGCTCGGCCGAACTGATCCACGGCGTTGAGTTTGCGGAGGCGGCGGAGTGAGGGGATGTTCGACTTTTTGTTCGGATGGGTGGTCGATTTACTCGTGCCTGCGCGCGTGCAGCTTGGCTGCGCGTTCGTCCTGTTTGCCGTCGTCGCGGTCATCTTGGCGGCGGTCCATTTTGGCTGGATCTGACGCATGACCGCGTTCTTTCAGGACTTCCACTTCCTTGGCCTGCCGTTCGCGCATGTTACGATGAGTTATGGCTGGGCGTGGTTCGTCGCCACGATCATCGGCATCCTCGTCATCGCCCTTCCGCTGATGCTGGCGGTCGCGATGATCATCTATGCCGATCGCAAGATCTGGGCGGCGATGGCGCTGCGTCGTGGGCCCAATGTGGTCGGGCCGTTCGGGTTGCTGCAATCGTTCGCCGACGGGCTCAAGGTATTCCTCCAGGAAACGATCATCCCGTCGGCGGCCAATAGGGGCCTGTTTCTGCTCGCGCCGATCATCACCTTCACCGTCGCGCTGATCGTGTGGGCGGTGATCCCGTTTCAGGCGGGGGTGGTGTTGGCGGACATCAACGTCGGGCTGCTCTACGTGCTCGCCGCGTCGAGCATCGGGGTGTATGGCATCATGCTCGCGGGCTGGTCGTCCAATTCCAAATATCCGTTCTATTCGGCGATCCGCGCGGCGGCGCAGATGGTCAGCTACGAAGTCGCGATCGGCTTCGTTCTGATCTCGGTGGTATTGTGGTCGGGCAGCTTCAACCTGTCGGCGATCGTGCGCGCGCAGCAGGACGTGTACCTCCACCTCAACGGCAATTTCCTCAACCCGTTGCTGTTCCCGATGGCGGTGGTGTTCTTCATCTCGTCGCTCGCCGAAACGCAGCGTACGCCGTTCGACCTGACCGAGGCGGAGAGCGAACTCGTCGCGGGCTATCAGACCGAATATTCGAGCATGTCGTTCGCGCTGTTCTGGCTCGGTGAATATGCCAACGTCATCCTGATGTGCGCGCTCAACGCGACGTTGTTCTGGGGCGGGTGGTTGCCACCAATCGATTGGGCGCCGCTCTATTGGGTGCCGGGGATCATCTGGCTGTTCGCCAAGATCCTGCTGTTCTTCTTTCTGTTCAGCTGGGTGAAGGCGACTGTCCCGCGCTACCGCTACGATCAGTTGATGCGGCTGGGGTGGAAAATCTTCCTGCCGCTGTCGCTGATCTGGGTGTTCCTGGTGTCGGGGTTCCTTATGTTGACGCGGGTGGGGCTGTGATTATGGTCTTGCTGCTCATGGCGTGGGTGCCACCCCCTCCACCATTGCCATGGCGACCGGAACGCGCACCAGAGTATGCGTCGATGTGCCACGCGACGGATCTCGCGGGACTGCATTGGTCGGGTGAGCTGAAAGTTGTCGGCCAAGGCACCGAGCGCGTTCTTTCGCTTCATCTAGACAACAGTCACACCAAGTCTTTCAACTTCCACGGGAAATCCGAACCGATTGTCGCAAATACGGTAACGGACGGAACCTACAGTTTCACGGAATACACGCAATATCTAGCGCTCGAAGGCAATACACAGCCGCTCGCAATTGAACTGGCTGGATTGGGCGCGGCACCAACCACACTGATCTTGACCGTTCGAAGGCCAGCCAAGTCGCCGGTTTTCACCGAGCCCGCCATGGTCGGTTTGTGCATGGCCACCAACGTCCAGGCGGGGTCGCGATTTGTCCAGGAACCCGCGATTAAAGAGAATTCGAAATGAACCTGGGCCAGTTCATCAAGTCGTACACGCTGTGGGAATTCCTCAAGGCCCACGCGCTGACCTTGCGCTATTTCTTCAGGGCCAAGGCGACGATCAACTATCCGTTCGAGAAAAACCCCATTTCCCCGCGCTTTCGCGGCGAACATGCGCTGCGCCGTTATCCCAATGGCGAGGAGCGCTGCATCGCGTGCAAATTGTGCGAGGCGGTGTGCCCGGCCCAAGCCATCACCATAGAAGCCGAGCCGCGCGACGACGGATCGCGCCGCACCACACGCTACGACATCGACATGACCAAGTGCATCTATTGCGGACTGTGCGCCGAGGCATGCCCGGTCGATGCCATTGTGGAGGGGCCGAACTTCGAATTTGCCACCGAAACGCACGAGGAATTGCTCTACGACAAGGCCAAATTGCTCGACAATGGTGACCGCTGGGAACGCGCGATCGCCGCGAACCTTGCCGCCGATGCGCCGTATCGGTAGGCGGCGCGTGATGATTCACCACACCGGTCTCGGTTCACCCTCACCCTTCCGCGGCTTCGCCGCTCCCTCCCTCTCCCGGCGCGAGAGGGAAGGGGCCCGCGCGCCACAGGCGCGTGGGAAGGGTGAGGGTGAATCCAAGGTCTTGTGTGCATGATCCAAGCCATCGCCTTCTACCTCTTCGCCTTCATGGTGTTGCTGTCGGGCGCGCTGACGATCACGTCGCGCAACCCGGTGCATGCCGTGCTGTGGCTGATCCTGGCGTTCTTCAACGCCGCCGGGCTGATGGTGCTGGTTGGCGCCGAGTTCATCGCGATGTTGCTGGTGATCGTCTATGTCGGCGCGGTCGCGGTGCTGTTCCTGTTCGTCGTGATGATGCTCAACGTGGATTTCGCGCAGTTGCGGGCCGGGTTCGTGCGCTATGCGCTGATCGGGCTGGCGCTCGCGGTAGCGCTGGCGGCGGAGATCATGATCGCGTTCGGCGCGTGGAGCGCGGGGGCGATCCAGCTTGGCCGCCGCGTCGCGCCCACACCCGCGACCGTGCCGAACATCGAAGCGATCGGCGCCTTGCTCTACACGCGTTACCTGTTCGTGTTCGAAGGCGCGGGGCTGGTGCTGCTGGTCGCGATGATCGGCGCGATCGTGCTGACCCACCGCGAGCGCGCGGGTGTTCGGCCGCAGAACGTCTCGCGCCAGATCGCGCGCCGTCCGCAGGATGCGACGCGCAACACGCGGCCCGCGGTCGGGCAGGGGGTCGAGCTGTGATCGGGTTGACGCATTATCTCGTCGTCGCGGCGATCCTGTTCGCATTGGGCGTGTTCGGCATCATCGCCAACCGCAAGAATTTGATCGTCATGCTGATGGCGATCGAGCTGATCCTGCTCGCGGTGAACCTCAATTTCGTGGCGTTCTCGGCCTATCTGCACGATCTGGTCGGGCAGGTGTTCGCGATGTTCGTGCTGACCGTGGCGGCGGGCGAGGCGGCGATCGGGCTGGCGATCCTCGTCATTTATTTCCGTGCGCGCGGGACGATCTCGGTCGACGACGTCAACCGGATGAAGGGGTGATCGCGGCCGTGCAGTCGATTTCCTTCATCGTTTTCCTGCCGCTGCTCGCCGCGATCATCGCGGGGCTGGGCAACAAGCAGATCGGCGCGGTGCCGGCCAAGCTGCTGACGACCGGCGCGTTGTTCGTGTCGTGCGCGCTGAGCTGGCCGATCTTCCTCCACTTCCTTGCCGGCACCGCTCAGCCGACCATCACCCCGGTGTTCGAATGGATGAAATCGGGCGATCTGGACGTCCGCTGGGCCTTGCGCGTCGATGCCCTGACGGCGGTGATGCTGGTGGTCATCACGTCGGTGTCGGCGCTCGTCCACCTTTATAGCTGGGGCTATATGGAGGAGGATCCGGACCAGCCGCGCTTCTTCGCGTACCTCTCGCTGTTCACCTTCGCGATGCTGATGCTGGTGACCGCGAACAATCTCGTCCAGATGTTCTTCGGTTGGGAAGGCGTCGGCCTCGCCAGCTATCTGCTGATCGGTTTCTGGTTCCGCAAACCGAGCGCCAATGCCGCCGCGATCAAGGCGTTCGTCGTCAACCGCGTCGGCGATCTCGGCTTCATGCTCGGTATCTTCGGCACCTACCTGGTGTTCGGGACGATCGACATCCCGACGATCCTCCATGCCGCGCCGAATATGGCGGGCTCGACGATCGGGTTCCTCGGCCACCGCTTCGATACGATGACGATCCTGTGCCTGCTGCTGTTCGTCGGCGCGATGGGCAAATCGGCGCAGCTCGGGCTCCACACCTGGCTGCCCGACGCGATGGAGGGCCCGACGCCGGTCTCCGCGCTGATC
>JALYTP010000323.1 GCA_030854225.1 Pseudomonadota bacterium | reverse complement strand
CCGTTGCGGTCGTAAGCAGCCCGCTCCTCAGTAGACCTCGAACAGCCCTGCCGCGCCCATGCCGCCGCCGACGCACATCGTCACGACGACATATTTCGCCCCGCGCCGCTTGCCCTCGATCAGCGCGTGGCCGGTGCAGCGCGCACCCGTCATGCCGTAGGGGTGGCCGATCGAGATCGAGCCGCCGTTGACGTTGAGCAACTCGTCGGGAATGCCGAGCTTGTCGCGGCAGTAGAGCACTTGCACGGCAAATGCCTCGTTCAGCTCCCACAGGCCGATATCGTCGATCTTGAGGTCGAAGCGCTCGAGCAATTTGGGGATCGCGACGACGGGGCCGATGCCCATCTCGTCGGGCGCGGTGCCGCCGACCGCCACGCCGACATAGCGACCGAGCGGCGTCAGCCCGCGCTTTTCGGCGAGCTTTTCCTCCATCAGCACGCTGGCCGACGATCCGTCCGACAATTGCGAGGCGTTGCCCGCCGTCACCGTCATGCCCGGCCCCATCACCGGCTGGAGCGCGCGGAGCCCCTCGATATTGGTGTCGGCGCGGTTGCCCTCGTCCCTGGCGAGCGTCACCTGCTTGTAGGTGACTTCCTTGGTCTCCTTGTTCGTCACCGCCATCGTCGCGGTGACGGGAACGATCTCGTCGTCGAACTTGCCCGCGGCCTGTGCGGCGGCGGTGCGCTGTTGCGAGTGCAGCGCATATTGGTCCTGCGCCTCGCGGTCGATGCCATAGCGCTTGGCGACGACCTCGGCGGTGCCGAGCATCGGCATGTAGACATCCTTGTGCATCGCCAGCAGCTCGGGATCGGGCGCGACGCGCATCTGCGGGGTCTGCACCATGCTGATGCTCTCCACCCCGCCGCCGATGCACACGTCCATATTGTCGATGACGATCTGCTTGGCGGCGGTCGCGATCGCCATCAGGCCCGAGGCGCATTGCCGATCGACCGACATGCCCGCGACGCTGACCGGCAGCCCCGCGCGCAGCAGCGAGGTGCGCGCGATGTTGCCCGCCTGATGCCCCTGTTGCAGCGCGCAGCCGAACACCACGTCATCGACCAGCGCGCCGTCGATCCCCGCGCGCTCCACGGCGGCCTTGATCGCATGGCTGGCGAGCGTCGGCGCGGGCAAATTGTTGAACGCCCCGCGATAGGCGCGGCCGATCGGGGTGCGGGCGGTGGAGACGATGACGGCGGAGCGCATGGGTTTGTTCCTTGTTGTTCCGTCCGCTCGCGCCAACGCGAAAGCGGGTCGGGGGCGGGTCATACGAAAAGCTGGCTGATCCACTCGGCGATCATCGCGGGCTTTTCCTCGCCCTCGATCTCGACCGTGAACTCGACCGTCTGCTGCCACTGGCCGGGGCGTTTTTGGGTGAATTCGATCAGCTTGAAGCGCCCGCGCACGCGCTTGCCCGAGCGCACCGGCTGGAGGAAGCGGACCTTGTTGCCGCCGTAATTGACCCCCATCTTGAAGCCCTCGATCTGCGGCTGGTCGGCCACCTTCGACGCCAGCAGCGGCATCAGCGACAGCGTGAGGAACCCGTGCGCGACCGTCCCGCCGAACGGCGTCAACTTCGCCATGTCGGGGTTCACATGGATGAACTGGTGATCGCCCGTCGCATCGGCGAACTTGTCGATCATTTCCTGGCTGACGGTGACCCAGTCGCTGACCGTTTCGCTGCCGATCTGCTGGCTGCGTTCGTGCACGGTGATGGTCGACATGGGTTTCCTTCGCGGCGGCTCACGCGGATTTTCCATACCCGCCGTGTCGCCATCTGCGCAAGCCCGGGCCGACCGGAAGCTGGAAGAATCAGGCGGACGTTACGGCCGCAGGGGAAAACCGGTACGCAAAGCCGCCACCCGGGCGGACCCGATGTTCGAAACACCTGGAGAGGGCGCGCCGCCTAGCCGTGCCCTTCCTGATCGGAGGCGGTGCGATCCCCCGACGACGGCGGCGCGGCGACCTTGCCCTCCGACTTGCCCGAGGGCGTCGGCGCTTCGGGCAGGGTCATGCCCGCTTCCCTGGGGCTCATCTCGACCTGGGTCGGATAGGCCAGCGCGATGCCTTCGTCGTTCAACCGGCGGATGATCGCCAGCCCGACCGAGTGGCGCGCATCGAACATGTCCTGAAACGCGGCGCTGAGGCAATCGAACTCGACGTCGAAATCATAGCTTTGCGCGCCGAAGCTGGTGAAGCCGGCGCGAACGAAATGCATGTCCTGCGCCTCGATCTCCTCGCGCAGCATCGCGGGCAGTTTCTGCAAGGTCGCGACGGGGAGCGTCTCGACCACGCCGAGCGTGAAGATCACGCGGCGATATTCGCGCTGCGTGTTGTTGATGATTTCCTTGTCCAGCAATTGCTTGTTGGCGATGATCCGTTCCTCGCCGCCGGTGCCGCGGATGCGGGTCGATTTCAGCCCGATCGCCTCCACCGTGCCCGACGATTTGTCATAGGTGATCGCGTCGCCGCGCCGGAACGGCTTATCGAAGATGATCGCCAGCGCGGCGAAGAGATCGGCGAAGATGCCCTGCGCCGCCAGCCCGATCGCGATGCCGCCGACCCCCAATCCGGCGATCAGCCCCGAGACGTTCACCCCGAGATTGTCGAGCAGGATGATGAAGGCGATTGCGAACAGCACGAAGGTGACGAGC
>JALYTP010000322.1 GCA_030854225.1 Pseudomonadota bacterium | reverse complement strand
GTCATGGATAGCGAGAGCGGGGGGGCATAAATTCACTATCCGAAGACAGAACGTCGCTTGCCCCGCCGGGTTCCGTGCGAAAGTGAAAAAAACGACGCCCGGAAATCACTCGTGCCCGGTGACCGTGACGGCGATTTCGTACACCCCGACGAGCGGGTCGTGATGCAATTTGCTGCGCAACTGGCGGGAGAGGCCGTCGATCACGCGCCCGTAGCGTTCAGCGATCGCGGTGTTGAGCGCGTCGCTGTCGATATAGGCGGGCGAGCTGACGCGCAGGATCGCGCGCCTATCGTCATCGCCCGGTTTCATCGACAGGCGGATTTGCGCGGCGGGATGGAGCGTCATCGCGAATTCGACAAGCTCGGTGATGAGGAAGGCGACTGCCGTCGCGGTATCCTGCGTGGCCAGCACCGGGTCGATGTCGATGCCGATTGCCAGCCGCGATGACGCCTCGGGCGCGGTGGCGCGGATGTTCGCCGCCAGCTCGCCGATCACCGAGCGCAGGCTGATCCCGCGATTTTCCTCCATTTCCGCGAAATGATAACGGTGGACCACGGCCAGCGCATCGACCCGCCGCTGGATCGAGGCATAGGCTTCCGTCGCCTCCGCGCTCCTGGCGCCGCGCGCGTGGAAATTGATCAGGCTGGAGATCACCTGGAGGTTGTTCTTGACGCGGTGATGCACCTCGCGCGTCAGCCGTGTCTGGCGGACCAGCCCCTCGGCGAGCCCGGCCTCGTGGCTCGCGACGATCTGGCTGAGGCGGCGAAACGTCTCGCCCAGCTCGCGGATTTCCTGGGCATGAGCGCGCCGCATGATCCCGGCGTCGAACACATCGCCGGGCTCGAACGCCGCCACGCGCCGACGCAGACGCTGGAGCGGGCGGATAAGCAGAGCATCGACCACCAGCCAGCCGATCAGCGCCGCCGCGATCCACATCAGGATCGGCACCAGCATCGCCAGCAACGCCGGGCGCGACAGCGGCACACGGGGCACGCTCATCTGCAACCGGAGATCGTCGATGCCGAGCGCCACGACCTGGCGCGCGCGCAGTTCTATCGGCCCCGCAGCGGCAGGGTCGGCCAGGATCAGCGTCTGCTCGTCACCCAGCAGGGCTTGCCCGTGCGCCAGCGCCAGGCCGGTAGGGTGCGCCGTCTTGACCAGGAAGGAGATCGGAAAGAAGGCGGAGGCGAACGTCATGCCGTTGGCGCTGGCGATCGACAGCGTGAGGCCGCGCCCGGGGATCAACCGTGCCGCCATCGGCTGGCCGGGGGCGGGGGCGGCGGCGCGCACCTCTTCGGGCAACAGGCGCCCGCATTCCGCGCGGCCCTGCGCATCGATGATCGAAAAGATCGTGCCGTTCGCCGCCTGCTGCGCGAACACGCCCTGCGCCCGCGCGCAGCTGGGGACATCGGCCGGATCGGCATCGAGCGCGCTCAACGTCGCGCGGAGCGCGGTCATGTCGCCGATCAGTTCGTTGGCAAGCTTGCGGCCGCTTTCGTTGATCGCGACGCGCAATTGCGCGGCGGCGATATCGTCGGCGGTCTGCGTGGTCCTGAGGGATGCGGCTGCGGCGATGATCGCCAGCGGCAACAACGCTATACCCAGGATGAGGAACACCTTGGGCCCGGTGGCGATACGCCCCAGCATCCGTCCCGCGCGCGCGGCGATCGCAACAGTGTCGGCATCAGCCACGATATTGTCGGCGTCAGCCACGATCAGGCCCGCCCCGACGTCAGTCGAGCTTGCCCAGCAAGTCGAGCATCTCCGCCGGAATCGATTCTTCCACCGTCTTTTGATAAACCTGGCGCAGCGCGGCGCCCATGTCGCGATCCTTGCTCTGGACCTTGGCCGCAGCACGATCGGCCACGGGCTTTCTCAAAGAACCATCGCCCGAACCCAACGTATTCCCCTACTCACCATCCGGGACCCCGATGCCATCTGGGATTGCCGGGTCATACCAAAAATCCGGTCGGCGTAACGCTGGCCGTCGGGCGCGCATACAATGCGTGACAGAGGCATGAAACCAAATTTCGCTTCGTTTGTTCCACCTGCGACGCGAAAAAATCGGGAGGGGGCAGCTCGACCGGCAAAACGCGTTGCAATGGCGCGGCCGCGCTTCCAAAAGGCCGCGTGTTTCTCGAAGGAGACCAGACCGGTCATGTCGCTTGGACAGCAGCTTGCTCCCCACCTTCCTTTCCTGCGCCGTTACGGCCGCGCGCTGACGGGTAGTCAGTCGCACGGCGACCAATATGTTCGCGCCACGCTGGAGGCGATCGTCGCCGCGCCCGACGAATTTCCGCGCGACGTCGATCCGCGCCTCGGTCTCTACCGCACCTTTCAGGTCATCTGGGGATCGACCAATTATGACGAGACCCCGGAAAATGCCGGCGCCGACCCGACCGACAACAAGGAAGCGATCGCGCGTGCGCGGCTCGCGCGGATCACGCCGCTCTCGCGCCAGGCGCTGCTGCTGACGGCGATGGAAGGCTTTACCCCCGAGGACGCGGCCTATCTGATCGAGGTCGAGGCCGACGAGATCGAAACGCTCGTCGGAGAAGCGTTGGCGGAAATCGACCAGCAGACTCGCGCCCGCGTTCTGATCATCGAGGACGAGCCGATCATCGCGATGGACATCGAATCGATCGTGCGGGATCTGGGGC
>JALYTP010000040.1 GCA_030854225.1 Pseudomonadota bacterium | reverse complement strand
CTTATTCACCGCATTCAGGATCATCTTGTGTTCCTGGATGATGGCGATCCGACTGACGCGCTTGTTGTAGGTGAACGCTTCGTCTTCGGTCGCCACCAGGCAGACGACCTCGGCATCGCCGCGGTCGCGAAGGATATCGAGCCGGAGATGTCCATCGAGGAGGTGATATCGCTCTGGATCCTTGCGATCACGAACGACCACCGGCGGCTCGATTATCCCGATCTCGCCAATCGATGCAGCGATCTGAGCGTATTTAATCGACTTGCGGACTGCTTCGGGCGTCTCGCGCAGTGGAAGAATATCGTTCACGGCGATGCGGAGCGTCGCCGCTTCAAAAGCTAGAGGGACGGCCGTCAGCGGATTGCGCATTTTCATCGCCGAAAGGACCGCTGCTGCTCGAGCCGCGCGGCGATATTCTCTGGCATCGTCGCCAGATCTTCATCTTCCAATAGCGCGAGAAAGCTCTCGTCACGAGCCAGTTTGCGCAGGGCTTCGGTGATGAAGATGAGCCGGTTGCGTGTCGCTTCTGTCCGGCGGATCATTGCTCGCTTGCGATCGGTGTCCTCTTGGTAGGCCTTCACCAGCGCGTCGGCAGACAACCGTTCGCGGGTCTTCGGTCCCGTAGCTGCCAGTCCCCGTCCTCGCCGACGTCGCGCCTCGATCAACTTTTTGGAGGCCAGGAGTTTGCGGCCTTTCAGGAGGCCCCGTTCATAAGCGTGGGATAGAGCCGCTTGAACATCGTGATCGTCGGCTTCCGCGATCTCGACTGCAACACTCACTGGGATCGTCCCGCTCTCGACCGAGCGTAGCAGCCGTTGTTCCCCTTTTTCTATCAGCCGTGCGACGCCGTTTACATATTCAAGGGAGAGGCCAGTCTTTCTTGCGATGTCGGGCGACGTATATCCACGCTGCTGCATGCCGCGAATGTCTTGTAGCAGGTCGATCGCTTGATGATGACGCCGGGCGCAATTCTCGACCAAACTGGCCACGAGGCAATCCTCCGGGTCGGCAGTGACAACGAGCGCCGGCACGTCCGACTGGCCTAACGACTTGTATGCTTCGAGGCGCCCCTGTCCGCAGACCAGATCGTAAAAAGGGCCACCGGCCTCCGCGCGACGCGTGACAGTGATCGGCTTCTTGAGACCCAGTTGGGCGATCTTGTCCGCGATCTCCTTGAAGCTGCGTTTGTTCCGGACACGCGGGTTTACGATAGTGATGCGATCGAGGGGGATCATCTCAACACGCTGAGATGGGAGCGCGGGCATCACGCAGCTGCGCGCAGCGAAGCGCGCGCGGTCATGCGATAAAATGCGTCGAGAGTGTCGAAGCGATAGGCATCGAGCGATAGCCCGTTATATTCGGCTAGTCGGAGAACCGCCTCGTGCATGTCGAGGCGGGGCAAGAGATAATAGTCTTTCGCTTGTTCGTTCGAGCTATCCATCCGAATGGCGACGGTGATGTCTGGCCGTAGCGCCGTATCCAGTCTGAGCTTCCAGCGCAGTGACCCGGCGCTCGTTTGGAAGCAGCGGATAATGACGATCGATGCAGTGAATTCACCGTTGATTGTCAGCAGATCGGTGGAGGGATCCTGGGCTGCGTTCCCACCGGCCTTATCGATTTCCGCCAATAGCGATTGAAGAAGCGTCGGGTAGAGCCCGCGCAGCTTTCGATTGGTCTCGAGATATCGGTAATCATGATCGGGCGAAAAGCCGACAAGCGCGTAAGCGCGTAACAGGCTGCCGAACCTCGAACGAAAGGCGCTGCTCGACGGGCAATCTTCGACTTCGTCGATAATGAGCCCAGAGAGATAGCCGCGCTGATCTAAGACCTGTGCAAGCAGTTCCAGCATGCCTTCATCGGTGAGGCGGGCGGATCGTGACTGAATAATTGTCTGGGCGCGCGCGAACATCCCTGGGTCTACGATGCCGTCGAACACACCGTCCGCCCGGACCCACTCGTCTGGGGAATTCTGCACGTGCTCGGCTTTGAGTTTGAAGGACGTGCGCGCCCACACATTGTTGCCGATATACTTTTCGTTGATCAGAAGCTGATGGACCGAGCCGCGCGTCCACGGTCGGTCGAGGTCGGTGAGAATGCCGCGCTCATTGAGCTGCTCGGCAATTTGCCGCTCCGACTGCTCGCCTTCCACGAAAAGCCTGTAAACCTCGCGGACAAGGTCGACTTCGACGTCAGGGCCGGGCACCAGAATGACCCGATCCGTAGCGATGCTTTTATGCTCACCGCGTCCTAACTGAGTCTTCGTTTCTCCGGATTGGTCGATCAGCATGCGCCTGAGGCCGAAGCCTGCTGCTCCACCTTGCCGGTAGCCAAGGCGGATGAGGTTTGCTTGCCCTGCAAACACCTTCACAGACAATTCACGGCTATATTCGCCGGCCATCGCGCGCTTGACGGTCTTGATGATCGACGAGCCGATACTGCCGTCGTTCTCGAATTGCTCGGCGCAATAATGAACCTGGACGCCGGCGCGGCGGCACCGAAGTTCGTAACTCGCTGCCTCGTCTGGATCCTGGAATCGACCCCAGCGGCTTACGTCATAGACAATCAGCGCTTTGAAATCGGCGGCGCCGCTTTCAACGTCTTCCAACAGTTTTTGCAGAGCTAGACGTCCGCCGAGATTCAGTCCGCTCTTGCCCTCATCGGCATATGTTTTGACGATCTCGTAGCCGCGCCGTTCCGCGTACCGCCGAATGGCATCGGCCTGATTGTCGGTCGAATATTTCTGATGCTCGGTAGACATCCGAACATATTCAGCGGCCCGAACCTTCGGCGGCTCAACAGGGACGTCCGGCCCGTCCGTTTGAATCCACTTTATTACCATTGCCGGTCTCAAGTGAGTCGGCGGCGCAAGCCGCTGGAAACAATCCACTTAGACCAAAAGGCGCGGAACCATGGTTCCTAAAAGCGGAGCTCGACTTCCGAAAGTGCAGTTTTCGCTTTCGGATTCCCAATTGGCGATGCTCATTGGCGCCGCGCTGCAGGAGCAACTTGGCGGCACCCACCGAGCCACCAAGACAATCATGGCTTGGACCGGCGTGAGCGATCACACGGCACGCGCGTGGTTGCACGGCCGCAAGAGCCCGAGCGGCGCGCACCTGCTGGCACTGGCCGCCAATTCTCCAGCGGTGATGTCTGCCGTCCTTCATATAACGGGGCATGATAACGCCGCCCTTGAAATTGACCTGGCCGCGATTGAAGCGGGTCTTGAAGACGCGTTGGCGGCTGTACGCCGACTGCGATCCCAGCCCACGTGATTGGTTCGCTGTTCCGGGTGATTGTTTCGCTGTTATGGTCAGACAAATTCCCTGTTATTTTTTACGGGAATTTGAAGTCGCAAACGGCTGATTTCTGCGGGTTGCGCGCCCTTCGAAAAGCGCGGAACAAGGATCTTCGGATCAATTTCCCTGTAAATTGCCTGTTATCAGGGAATTTGACGCTGAGAGGGGTTCGCTCCAGACTGCGTCACGCACCATTGCTTTTGATGGAATCGACGTGGCCGACATGCCGGCTGTGGGCGCAAAGCCAAAACATTCGACAAGCCGGGCGTAAGCCTCGACCGATCCACGTTAGAGACTGGCTGGGGCGGCAGGGTTCGAACCTGCGAATGGCGGCATCAAAAGCCGCTGCCTTACCACTTGGCGACGCCCCAGCAACGCACGCTCGCCGGCCTTACGGGCCACGCGCGCGCGTGGAAACCCTCAATCGAGCCGATCGCGCCATCCATGCGGATCGGGCGCCGCGCCGCGTTGCAGGTCGACGAGGTTTTGGCGCAACTTCATCGTCACCGGTCCGGGTTCACCGTCGCCGATCGTGAAGCCACCGCTGGCCGCCGCCATCTTGCCGATCGGGGTGATGACCGCCGCGGTGCCGCAGGCGAATGCCTCGCGCAGGCGCCCGCTTTGCGCGTCGGCGCGCGCCTGGTCGATCG
Source organism: Pseudomonadota bacterium (assembly GCA_030854225.1). Lineage (GTDB taxonomy): Bacteria > Pseudomonadota > Alphaproteobacteria > Sphingomonadales > Sphingomonadaceae > Sphingomonas. The sequence goes on along the minus strand of JALYTP010000040.1, from coordinate 5,100 downwards.
CATAGGGCTCCTCGCGCGCGCCCAGCCCCAGGTCGCTCGCCATCGTCAGCAGCGAATCGCGCGTGATGCCTGGCAGGATCGTGCCGGTGAGCGGCGGGGTGGAAATCGATCCGTCGTCGAACACGAAGAAGATGTTCATGCCGCCCAGTTCCTCGATCCAGCGGCGCTCGGTCGTGTCGAGGAACAGCACTTGATCATGGCCCAGTCGGATCGCCTCGGCCTGCGCGACGAGGCTGGTCGCGTAATTGCCGCCGCACTTGGCCGCCCCCGTACCGCCAGGGCCAGCGCGCGTATAGGTTTCCGACACCCACAGCGAGATCGCCCGGACATCGCCCTTGAAATAACCGCCGACCGCCGATGCCAGCACGGCATAGGTGAACTGTGCCGATGGTTTCACACCCAGGAACACCTCGCTCGCGAACATGAAGGGGCGCAGGTACAGCGACCCTTCGGCGATGGTCGGAACCCAATCCCGGTCGATCGATACCAGTTCGCGGACCGAGGCAAGGAACAGATCCTCGGGCAATTCGGCCATCGCCATGCGCTGCGCCGACGAACGGAAGCGCGCGGCATTGGCCTGCGGGCGGAACAAGGCGGTGCCGCCATCGACCTGACGATACGCCTTCATCCCCTCGAAGATTTCCTGCGCGTAATGGAGCACGGCGGAGGCGGCATCCATCTGGAAAGTGTGCCGCGCGGTGATCTTCGCGTCGTGCCAGCCCTTGTCCGCCGAATAGCGCATCACCGCCATATGATCGGTGAACACACGACCGAAACCGGGATCTTCCAACAACCGCGTCCGCTCGTTCACGTCGACCGGGTGCGGGTGCGGCGCGACCGTGAAGCGCGGCGCGGCGGCTGAGCGGGAAAGAGTTGTGGAATCGAGCATCGCCGGTGCCTACTACATTTTGATACACATTGGGGGTTGAAGGGCTGATAGGTCTGTGGCCAAAGCCGGTCAACATGGCGTCCCCCCCGTCCGCCTCCCCGCTGTTCCTGCGCGAACCCGAGCTACGCCGCGGGATGGAGTTGCTGTATTTCGGCAACGCCTACCTGACGCGCGCGATCGATCGCGGACTGGCCGCGCGCGGACTGGGTCGCGCGCACCACCGCGCGCTCTATTTCATCGCTCGCCAGCCCGATCTGACAGTGAGCGATCTGCTCGCGCTGCTCGCGATCACCAAGCAATCGCTCGGCCGGGTTCTGACCGAATTGCAGGACCGCTCGCTGGTCGAGATGCGCCCCGGCACGCGCGACCGCCGGCAACGGCTGTTGCGGCTGACGCCGGAGGGCAAGGGGTTCGAGCACGAGCTGTTCGAGGCGCTGCGCGAGAAGCTGTCGGCGGCCTATGCATCGGCCGGGCAAGCAGCGGTCGGCGGCTTCTGGGCGGTGCTGGAGGGGCTGGTTCCGGCCGACGAACGCGCGCGAGTCGAGGCGTTGCGCGGGTAAGCCTTTATCGGCGCGCGTCGGCGGCCATTTCGGCGTTGCGCCGCGCCGACGCGGCGAGCGTGTCGCGCAGCAGGGCGAGCAGCGCCGCATCGCGATCGAGCACGTTCAACCCCTCGCGCGTCGATCCGCCGGGGCTGGCCACGCGATCGGCAAGAACCGCTGGCGTGACATCCGCAGCGGCCGCCATCGCCGCCGCCGCCTCGACCGTGGCGAGCGCCAGCCGCGCGGCCTGATCCGCGGGGATGCCGAGCGCCTCCCCTGCCGCCGCCAGCGCATCGATGAAGCGGAACAGGAAGGCCGGGCCGCACCCTTCGAGCATACCGGCCGCGCCGTACAATGCCTCGTCCTCGATCCATTCGACCAGCCCGAGCGGCGCCATCAACGCGGTGACGCCGTCCCGCACCGCGACCGGCGCGGCGGCGGCATGGAGCGCGACCACGCCCTTGCCCAGCGCGACCGGCAAATTGGGCATCGCGCGCACGATCGCGGGGCCGGGTAAGGAATGCGCCAGCGTCTTTTCCTCGACCCCGGCCAGGATCGAGACCAGCACCGGCGCGCGCGTGATCCGCTCGCCATACGCGGCCACGATCTCGTCAAGCTGTTGCGGTTTCATCGCCAGCATCACGATATCGGGCGGCGGCCCGTCGGGAAGGCTCCGCGCCTGCGTCACGCCATCCGGCAGCGCACGATCATGGCGGTTGAGCACCTGCACGCGCTTCGCATCGACAACGCCGCTTTCGATCCAGCGCGACAGCATCGCGCCGCCCATATTGCCGCACCCGATCAGCCACAGGCTGGGGCCGCTCACGCGCCGGCGACCATCGGGCGCGCGCTCACGCTTCGCCCTGCGTCTCGGTCATCGCCGCCGCCAGCGCTTCCTTGGGCGTCTTGCCACCCCACAGCACGAACTGGAACACCGGATAGAATCGCTCGCATTCATCGACCGCGGATTCGACCAACAGCTCGGCCCCGCCAAGCGACAGCGTGCTATCGTCGCCGTCGATCATCGCGGCATGGCGGTAAAGCAGGATGCCGCTCGACGACCATAATTCGAAATGGCCGACCCACATCTGTTCGTTGACCAGCCCGATCGCCTCGTAGATCGCGGCGCGGCGATCCTCGGTCACGCGTACGTCGGGGAAGGCGAGGAACTGGATGACGCTGTCCTCCTCCCGCCACAGGGCGCGCAGCTCGTATTGCGCCCAGCTGCCCTTGACCTTGGCGACGACCTCGTCGTCCTGCCGCTCATGTTCCCAGCCATGCGCCGCGAAATAGCTTTCGAGCATGTCGATCGGCGCGGCGGATTCGCGGTCGTAATCGGCTTCGTCTAGCATCGGTACAATCTCATGCCGTCACGCGTACCACATCTGGTGCCGATCGGGGAGGACCGGCACAAGGCGGGAGTGCCCGGCCTGTGCAAAAAGCTGTGGAAAAGCGGGTCAGGCCCTTTTGGCGGCCTTGGCCTTGCCCTCGATCGCATCGAGCCGCGCGCGCAGCGCATCGGCATCGTCGCGCGCGGCGGCGGCCATCGCCTTCACCGCCTCGAATTCATCGCGGCTGACGAAATCGAGCCCGCCGATCCAGTCCTTCGCGCGCGCGCGCGCCGCCGCTTCGGCCTCGCGGCCCATCCCGGCGATCGTGCCGGCGGCGCCGTTCACGAACTTGGCGAAATCGTCGAAGATCTTGTTGTCGGACTGCATGGCGCGTTTCCTGTCGTTCAGCCGATGATCTGGGAAGTGGTGGCGGATGGCGCAAGGCTCGCGGCGTCCGGGTTCAGCTGCATGATGCGGAAATCGAGCGTGCCGGCAAACGCCAGCCACACCAGATACGGCACCATCAGCCACGCGGCGGCGGCGCGGATGCGCCCGAATACCAGGGTCGTCGCCAGCGCCAGGATAAAGATCACCGCGATCAGCATCACGCTCGCCTCCACCTGGTGCGCGCCAAAAAACAGCGGAGACCAGACGAGATTGGCGACCAGCTGCACCCCGAACAACGCGATCGCGATGCCGCGCAGCCGCGATCCGCGCGCATGGATGATCACCGCCAGCGCGAGGCCGATCAGGATGTAGAGGATCGTCCAGGCGACGGGAAAGACCCAGTCGGGCGGATTGAGCGGCGGCTTGGCAAGCGCCGCGTACCAGTAACTCTGCCCGCCGCTCGGCACGAAACGCGCCGAGAGGAAGCCGAGCAGCAAGACGGCAGGCACCGTCACCACCGCCCAGCGCAGGAACGCCCAGCGCAACTGTCCCTTCGACGCGATTTCCATGGTGTCGTTCGCATCCCGTTCTTATCGTTGACGTTGCGGCTATAAGACAAAGCACACGCTCCCGCGCCAGCCTTTTCGGTGGCGGCGGCGGTTCAGGCCGGGACGCGGTGCGCGGCGATCAGGAATTCGACGTTCCCCTCCGGCCCGGTAATCGGGCTTTCGACCACGCTTTCCACGCGCCAGCCTTGCGCGGCCAGCCACCCCGCGACTTCGGCGCACACCCGCGCGTGGACCGCGGGGTCGCGCACCACCCCGCCCTTCCCCACTTCGCCGCGGCCCGCCTCGAACTGCGGCTTGATCAGCGCCATCAGCCGGGCGCCGGGCTTCGCGAAGCGCAACGGCGCCGCGAGCACCTTGGCAAGCCCGATGAAGCTCGCATCGCACACGATCAGGTCGATGGGCTCCGGAATATGGTCGGGCGTCAGAAGGCGCGCGCTGGTCTGTTCGTGGACGATTACGCGCTCGTCCTGACGCAGCTTCCACGCCAGCTGGTTGGTGCCGCTATCTACCGCGTAGACGCGTGCCGCACCGCGCTGGAGCAGCACGTCGGTGAATCCGCCGGTCGACGAGCCGACATCGATCGCCACCGCCTCCGTCACGCCCCAGCCGAAATGATCCAACCCGTGCGCCAGCTTGACGCCGCCGCGTGACACCCAGGGATGGTCGCGCCCGCGCACCTCGATCGCTGCGTCGTCGGCGATCTGCTGCCCCGGCTTGTCGATCTTGCGCTCGCCGGCGAACACCAGCCCGGCCATCACCAGCGCCTGCGCGCGCGACCGGCTTTCCGCCAGCCCGCGATCGACGATCAGCTGATCGATGCGTTGCTTGGGCACGCGCGCGTTCAATCGAGAAACAGGTAACCCGGATCGAATTCGGCGAACCGCTGCAAACCCGGCCAGTCGAGAATCTCGACGCGGCCCTGGCTGAACGCAACGAGCCGGTCCTCGCGCAGTTGCCGCAACATGCGGTTGGCGTGGTCCGCCGTCAGCCCGGTGGCATCGGCGAGATCGACCTGCGTGACGGGAAAATCATAGCGCAGCCCCTGCACCATTCCAACCCGATCGAGCCGCCGGTACATCTCGCAGAACAGATGCGCGAGCCGCGCCGCCGCGCCCCGCGCGCCGATCGAGACGATCCACTCGCGGTTGATCGCCGCATCGATCAACGTCGATCGCCACAGGAGCTCGGTGAGCGTGGGATAGGTGGCGATGATCGCACGCACATTGGCATGGGACACCGTCGCCACCTTCACCCGCGTCAACGCGGCGACAAAATGCTCCAGTTTCTTGAGCGGGAAGCTGTGCAGGTCGACGAAATCACCCGGAATATGGATCGCGACGATCTGACGGCGACCATCGGGCAGATCCTTGTACCGTTCGACA
>JALYTP010000321.1 GCA_030854225.1 Pseudomonadota bacterium | reverse complement strand
GCCGGTGCCCTGGCATTGCTCGCACCCGCCGGGTTCATAGAGCGTCGTGCCGGCCTGGACGCCGAGCAGCGCGGCGGTCGCGGCATCCGCCTGATGCGGCTTGCGACATACCGGGCACAACCGCCGCACGAGCCGCTGCGCGATCACCGCGCGGATGGTCGAGGCGAGCAGGAACGGTTCGACCTTCATATCGCGCATCCGCGTGATCGCGCCGACCGCATCGTTGGTGTGGACGGTAGAGAGCACGAGATGCCCGGTCAGCGACGCCTGCACTGCGATCTCGGCGGTCTCGCGGTCGCGGATTTCGCCGACCATCACGACATCCGGGTCTTGGCGCAGGATCGCGCGCAGCCCCGCCGCGAAGGTCAGCCCGACCTTGGGATTGACCTGTGTCTGCCCGACCCCCTCGACGGCATATTCGACCGGATCCTCGACCGTCAGGATATTGCGTCGCCCGTCGTTGAGCAGGCACAGCGCGGCGTATAGCGTGGTCGTCTTGCCCGACCCCGTTGGCCCGGTGACGAGGATGATGCCGTTGGGCTCGGCCAGCGCCTCGCGCAGCAGGGCATCGATCGCCGGTGTGAGCCCCAGCGCCTCGAGCCCGATCCCGGCATTTTCCTTGTCGAGAATGCGCAGCACGACGCGCTCGCCCGCCCGGCTGGGCAAGGTCGATACGCGCACGTCGAGCAGCTTGCCGCCCAGCGTCAGCCCGATGCGCCCGTCCTGCGGCACGCGTCGCTCGGCGATGTCGAGCCGCGCCATCACCTTGACGCGGCTGACCACCACCGGCGCGACGTGCGGCGGCATGCGCAGCGTCTCGCGCAGCACGCCGTCGATCCGCATGCGGATGACCAACCCGGTTTCATAGGGCTCTATATGGATATCCGACACGCCGTTGCGCGCGGCGTCGGCGATAATCCCGTTGATGAGGCGGATCGCCGGCGCATCGTCGGCGGTGTCGAGCAGATCCTCCGCGGTCGGCAGGTCGCCCGCCAGCACATCGAGATCGCCGCCCAGCCCCAGCGTGCCGGCGGCCATCGCGGTCGCCTGTCCGTCCATCGCATAGACATCCGACAGCAACCGGTCGAACGCCTCGGCCGAGACGATCTCGACATCGAACGGATGGCCGAGATGCCGCCGCACCTCGATCAGCGCCTTTGGGTCGCTCCCCTCGCGCAGCGCGACCGACGGATGGTCGGTATCGGGCTGCGCCAGCACGCCGAACCGGCGCGCGAAGATATAGGGGATGGTCGGCACCAGCGGCACGGGCTGGCCGGCCAGGGGGTCTGCCTCTGCCATCATCGGCGCTTGATGCGCACCGTGCTGGTCGAGCTGTGCATCACCGGCACCGCGATGCGCGGATCGTCGATGCTGCCCGGCTCGCCCGCAGGCGGCAACGGCGGCGCGGCGCCGATGTAATCGCGCACCAGCTGATCGATGCTCGGCTCCTCGTCGGGGTGCTGTCCCGCCTGCTGCAGCCGCAGATAGCCGTACCGTTGTTCGGTCACGCGCCGTGTATCGTCGGCGGTGCGCAGGATGGTCGGACGGATAAAGATCATGAGGTTCGTCTTCGTGCGCTCCTTCGCCTTGGAGCGGAACAACGCGCCCACCACCGGAAGATCACCGAGCAACGGCACCTTCTCGACCGTGCGCCGCTCGTTATCGTCGAGCAAGCCGCCGATCACCGCGATCTGGCCGTCATCTACCGTCAACGTCGTCTCGACCTCGCGCTTGTTGAGGATCAGGTCGCTATTGTCGCTCGATACCGGGCCGGCGATCGAACTGACCTGCTGGTGCAGGAACAGCTTGATCGCCCCCGACGAATTGATCTGCGGCCGCACCTCGAGCTGAATGCCGACATTCTCGCGCTGCACCGTGCGAAACGCGTTGTTGAAATTCTGGCTGAGCGCCTGGCCGGTCGTAATCGGGATTTCCTGCCCGACCAGGATGCGCGCCGGTTGATTGTCGAGCGTCGTCAGATGCGGCGACTGGAGCAGGTTCGACGTGGTGTCGGACTTCACCGCGTTGATGATCGCGCCGAAAATGGCGTTGCTGCCCAGTTTGAACGCGCCGCCACCGAACCCGCCGCTCGCACCCAGGATCGAACTGATCGCCGATTGCGCCAGTGAATCGCTGACGCTGTTGTCGGTGGTGGTGACGGTTGTCTGGCCGTTGACCGTGGTGGTGCTGGTGGCGAGGCTGCGCGCGCCGATAGCGCCCGCAATGGCCAGCAGATTGGGCGCCGAATTGCTGTAGGTCGTGGCAAAGCTCGGGATGCCGCTGCCCGGCGCGCCCGCCAGCAGGAACTGCACACCCAGTTTCGACGCGGTCGTGTCCGACACCTCGGCGACGATCGCCTCGACCAGCACCTGCTCGCGCCGCGTATCGAGCTGGTGGATCACGTCGGCGAGTTGGCGCTGCACCTCGGCGGGCGCGGCGATGACGATGGCGTTGGCGCCCGCAAAGCGTGTGACGACAGAGGCGGTGCGCCCGCCTTCCGCCGTCACCGCCGCGGTGGCCGAGGCCGGCGTCGATGTCGCGGCCGGCGCGGCTTGCTGCTGCGGCGGCACGATGTTGTTGTTGGTCTGCCCCGAACTCGATCCGCCGAAGCTCGAATTGGACGCCGACAGCTGCGTCGATGGCGGCTGCGTCGCGGGCTGCCCGACAAG
>JALYTP010000320.1 GCA_030854225.1 Pseudomonadota bacterium | reverse complement strand
CCTCGGCCTCGATCAGCCGCATCGCCGCTTCGGCATCCCATTTGGGCATGAGGACGAGCTTGCGGCCCATCGCGAAGCTTTGCAGCATCACCGGGATTTCGGCGGTGACGTGGAACAGCGGCACCGTCAGCAGCGTCGATGGCTGGCTTGTCGGCGGCTTGCCGTCCTCGGTCGCGATGCCCAGCATGACGAGCGCCTGCGCGAGATAATTGTAGATCGCCTGCACCACCGCACGGTGATCGCTGATCGCACCCTTCGACTGGCCGGTCGAGCCCGAGGTGAACAGGATGGTCGCAAGCGCGTCACCGTCGATCGCGGGGAGCGCCGTCGCGGCATCCCCTTTGGCGGTGACGGCGGCGAGCGCCTCCGCCAGCGGCACCCCGTCGTCGATCGTGACTACCGGCGCGGCCAGATCCGCCACCTCGGCCAGCCGCCGGGCGCGCGGCGGATCGGCGAACACCAGGCTGCATTCGACCTCGCCCATCGCGGCGGCGAGTTCGGCCGATTGCCACCAGCCGTTGAGCAGGGTCGCGACCCCGCCGGCCATCACGACGCCCATGTAGAGCGCGATCCACGACGGCGAGTTGCGCATCGCGATGCCGATCCGGTCGCCCGGTTTCACGCCGAACCCGGCGACCAGCGCGCGCGCCACCTGCTGCGCCTGGTCGTGGACGGCAGCGAAGGTCAGCCGTTCGTCGCCCGACACCAGGAACGTCTTGTCGTGATGCTCCGCCGCATAATGCGCGAAATAGGCCGGCAGCGCCGCGGGAACGCCGGTGATGACCGGCAGCGTCACCCCGCCGCGCTCGATCGTGCCGACCGCCAGCGGTCCGCCCGGCGCGATCAGCCCGGCGATCCCGGCGTCCATCCGCCTGTCCAGCTCGGTGGGCATACTCTCTCCTTGGTCTTGTTCTTGGGCTTCACTATGGAGGCGCGAACCCTTGGGGAAAAGCCTTGATCCTGCCCATGCTCGCCGCCGTGTCCGCCGACACCTCGCAATACCTGCATTTCGCGGACCTCCACCTCAATCCGATCGCGATTCCGATCCGGCTTGGCGGGCACGAGTTCGACATAAAATGGTATTCGCTGGCCTATATCAGCGGGATCGTCATCGGCTGGTGGTATCTGCTCAAGCTGCTCGCGCAACCCGGTGCGCCGATGGCACGGCGCCATGCCGACGATCTGGTATTCTACGCGACGCTCGGCATCATCCTGGGCGGGCGGATCGGCTATGTGCTGTTCTACGCGCCCGAAATGCTGCTCCACCCCTTGAGCATCCTGCGGCTGTGGGATGGCGGCATGTCGTTCCACGGCGGGATGATCGGCACCTCGCTCGGGCTCATCTGGTTCGCGCGGGTGCACAAGCTGGACTGGCTGCGCATCCACGATTATCTCGCCTGCTGCGTGCCGTTCGGGCTGTTCTTCGGGCGCCTCGCCAATTTCGTGAACGGCGAACTCTGGGGGAAACCGAGCAGCCTGCCCTGGGCGATGGTGTTCGAACGCACGGTGCCGTTCGGCATGATCGAGCCCGCGCGCCACCCGAGCCAGCTATACGAAGCCGCGCTGGAAGGCGTCGCGCTGTTCGCCGTGCTGGCCTTCTTCTTCTGGCGCACGCGGGCGCGCTACGAGCCGGGCAAGCTCGTCGGCATCTTCCTCCTCGGCTACGGCCTGGCGCGCTTCACGGTCGAATTCTTCCGCGAACCCGATGCGCAGTTCCGCGACTGGGCGGGCGGGTTCTTCGTCAACGTGATCCACATGGGCCAGGTGCTGACCCTGCCGATGATCGCGGGCGGCATCTATCTGATCGCGACCGCCGCGCGGCGCCGCACGCGCGTCGAACCGATCGCGGGCGGCGAAAGCGTCGCCTGAGGTGGATGAAGCGGGCGTGACGGAGGGGTCGCTGGGCGACCGGCTGGCGCGCGCGATCACGCTGGCCGGGCCGATCCCGGTGTCGCACTTCATGGCCGCGGCGAACGGCGATTATTACGCGCACGCCGAATCGATCGGGGCGGCGGGCGATTTCATCACCGCGCCCGAGATCAGCCAGATGTTCGGCGAATTGATCGGGGCGTGGTGCGCCGATCTGTGCGACCGCGCGGACGGGTTCGATCTTGCGTGGGTCGAACTCGGCCCGGGTCGCGGGACGCTGGCCGCCGATGCGCTGCGCGTGATGGCCAGGGCCGGCATGGCGCCGCCGGTCCATTTCGTCGAGACGAGCGCACGGCTGCGCGCGGCGCAGGCAACGCGTGTGCCGGGTGCGGCGTGGCATGACACGATCGCGACCCTGCCGACCGACCGGCCGCTGATCGTCGTCGCCAACGAATTCTTCGATGCGCTGCCGATCCGGCAATTGCTCCGCTGGGAGGGCAATTGGCACGAACGGCTGATCGCGTGCCAGGACACGCTGTTCGTGCCCATTCCCGGCAAACCCGTCCCCGCCGACATCCTGCCCCCGTCGCTGCGCGATGCGCCGCCGGGGGCGATCATCGAAACCTCGCCGGCCAGCGTTGCCATCATGCGCGATCTCGCGCGGCGGATCGTCGCGCAGGGCGGCGCGCTGCTAATGGTCGATTACGGCTATGAGGGCCCGGCGATCGGCGACACGTTACAGGCGGTGCGCGGCCACGCTTACGCCAATCCGTTCGACGCGCCGGGAACGCGGGATCTGAG
>JALYTP010000319.1 GCA_030854225.1 Pseudomonadota bacterium | reverse complement strand
GATCAAGGCGATCAAGCGCGATCGGCCGGCGCCGCTCGGCGGGCCGCTCGACGCCGTGATCCGGGCGCGGGCGGATCAGGCGGGTTTCGTGCTGGCCAGCGTTACGCCCTCGGGCGGCGACCGCGTGCAGATCGCGATCGGCGCGGTCCGCCCCGGCCCCCTGGTCGCGTGGATCGCGGGGCTGGAGGCGGACGGTATCCTGGTCGATACGCTGGCGTTGAAGGACAATGGCGACAAATCGGTCAGCGCGCAGCTCGCCCTGAAGGTGCGTGGATGAGGGTTCGTCTGAAAACCGGCCCCGCCGCCTTGTTCGGTGCGATCTTCGTGGTCGCGCTGGTTCTGTTGCTGCCGATGCGCGTCGCGCTCGGGTGGTTCGGTGCCGGCGCGCAGGGTCTGACCGCGCGCGAAGTCCGGGGGAGTATCTGGGGCGGTACGCTGCGCGAGGCCGCGTTCGGCGATATCGCGCTGGGCGATCTGAAGGCCGGCGTGTCGCCTTTGGCGTTGCTGGTGGGACGCGCGCGGATTGCCGTCGACAGCCTGGATGGCACGTCGCTCCACGGCGCGCTGATCGTCAGCCGGCACAGCGCGGGCATCGCCGACACCACGGCGTCGATAGCGACCGGGCGCGTGTTCGATCCGCTGCCCGTCGCCAGCATCGACCTCGCCGGGGTGCAGGCGGTGTTCGAGGATGATCGCTGTGCGCGGGCCGAAGGCAATGTCCGCGTGTTGCTGAACGGCGGCATCGCCGGCATCGACGTATCCGAGTTGCGCGGCGATGCGCGCTGCGACGCGGGGGCGCTGCTGTTGCCGCTGACCGGCGCGGGCGGGACGGCGTCGGCAATGGTGCGGATCGAGGGCGACGGGCGCTTCCATGCCGATCTGTCGGTGCAGCCGCTCGACGCGGATGCCGGGCAGAAACTCGTCCTCAGCGGGCTCCAGCCGGGGCCGCGTGGGTACACCTTGTCGACCGAAGGGCATTTCTGATGAGCTTGACGCCCCCCGACCGCGCCCGCTAGGGCCCCACCTTCTCATGGCGATCGTAGTTCAATTGGTTAGAGCGTCGGCTTGTGATGCCGGATGTTGCGGGTTCAAGTCCCGTCGGTCGCCCCATTCTTTCTCGAGATGCATATGACCACAGGCTGGGGCTTCCCCGATTTCGACGACCATGAAGGCGTCCATCTGTTCACCGAACCGAACAGCGGCCTGCGCGCGGTGATCGCGGTGCATTCCACCGCGCTTGGCCCGGCGGCGGGCGGGGTGCGCTTCTGGCATTATGCCGACAGCGATCAGGCGATCACCGATGCGCTGCGACTGTCGCGCGGCATGAGTTACAAGAACGCGATGGCGCGGTTGCCGATGGGTGGCGGCAAGGGCGTGGTGCTGGCCGACAGGCCGGGCGCGGCGATCACCAACGCTCAGCTCGAGGCGTTCGGCGCGGCGGTCGATTCGCTCGGCGGACGCTACGTGACGGCGGAAGATGTCGGCATGTCCGAGGCGAGCATGAAGGTGATCGCGACCAAAACGCGGCACGTGTCCGGCCTGCCGGTGGCGGAAGGCAACGCGGGCGGCGATCCGGGGCCGTTCACCGCCATGGGCGTTTATCTCGGCGTGAAGGCGGCGGCCAAGCGCGGGCTTGGTGTTGATTCGATGCGCGGCGTGCGGGTCGCGATCCAGGGCGTCGGCTCGGTCGGCGGTGGCCTCGCGAAACTGCTCGCCAAGGACGGCGCGATGCTGATCCTCGCCGACGTGAACGCCGACAAGGCGCAAGCGCTGGCGGCTGAACTCGGCGCGGGTGTGATGGGCGCCGACGAGATCCTGTCGGCGGATGTCGATCTGGTCAGCCCGAATGCGCTCGGCGCGATCCTGACCGAACGATCGATCGCCGCGCTCAAGGCGAAGGTCGTCGCGGGCGGCGCGAACAACCAGCTGGCGACGCGGGCGCAGGGGGCGGATTTGCACCAGCGCGGCATCCTCTATGCGCCCGATTACGTCATCAACGCGGGCGGGATCATCAATGTCGGGCTGGAATATCTCGGCCAGGGCGACCGCGCCGAAGTCGAGGCGCGCATCGCGCAGATCCCGGAACGCCTGAACGAGGTGTGGGACGAGAGCGAGCGGACGACTGCGCCGGCCGCCGATGTCGCCGATATGATCGCAACACGGCTGATCGGGCGCGCGTGACCGGTGTTCCCACGCGCGGCAAAGCGCTCTAACCGAAATCCATGACTGCCGGCACCACCGATCTTCCCGACAATCCGCCCGTCGGCATTCTCGACGCGCCGTTCGATAGCGCGCTCAGCGAGCGTTACCTGGTATATGCGCTCTCGACGATCACCGCGCGCTCGCTGCCCGATGTCCGCGACGGGCTGAAGCCGGTCCACCGCCGCCTGCTCTGGGCGATGCGGCTGCTCAAGCTCGATCCGGCGCAGGGTTACAAGAAATGCGCGCGCGTCGTCGGCGACGTGATCGGCAAATATCATCCGCACGGCGATCAGTCGGTCTATGACGCGATGGTCCGCCTGGCGCAGGATTTCGCGCTGCGCTACCCGCTGGTCGACGGGCAGGGCAATTTCGGCAATATCGATGGCGATAACGCCGCCGCCTACCGCTATACCGAGGCCAAGCTCACCCAGGTCGCGATCGACCTGATGGACGGGCTCGACGAGAATGCG
>JALYTP010000318.1 GCA_030854225.1 Pseudomonadota bacterium | reverse complement strand
CGCGGTGCCGGTCGACGACGATTTCGTCGGCGTCTCGGCGGTCGGCGCGGACGGGGCGGAAAGCCTGGTGACTTTCGCTGGCCCCGCGCCGCGCTGACGCCCCCCCGAATCGGATTATCCGAAGATCAGCTGCCGAGAATCCGCGGCTTGGGCTTGGGCGCGGGGCGGCACGAGCAGCGCGGCTTGGGTGCCGGGCGCCAGTGGCGCTTCGGCGCGGCCCAGCGGCGGGCAACCGTGCGCTCGGTGACATATTCGGTCGTGGTGGTCGTGGTGACGACCGGCTGCGACTGAATGGTGATGACCGTGGTCGTCGCCGGCGGATAATAATAACCGCCGCCATAGCCGACGCCGCCGGCATAAACCGTGGTGTAGCCCTGCGTCATCGGCGGCACCTGGATCACGCGCACCGGCGGCGGCGCGTAGCCGGGCCCGCGACCGTGATGATAGTCGCCGTACCCGGCGCCTGGCCCACCCGGAGGTGGCGGATATCCCGCGCCGTAACCCTCATCGTCACCATAGACGCCGTCGTCGCCATCACCCCAGTTCATCCCGCCGACCGAATCCCAGACCTGGCCGCCACCATCGACCAGCACCGCATCGTCATAATAACGCGACCAGCGATAACCTTCCGGCGGCGCGCTGAGGCCGTAACCGGCGCAATCGTCGATGAAGAAGTTCGGCGCGATCCAGTAGCTCGGCAGGCGCCAGCCGCGCGACGGGCGGTGATAGGCGTTCCAGCCGCCCGGCGCGTTCCACCCGCCGGACCAGCGGCCGTTCTGCATCCCGCCCCAATTGTGGCGATGCTGCATGCCGTGACCCTGCATCCAACGGCCCTGCATCGAATGGCCCTGCATCTGGTGACCCTGCATCTGGTGCATTTGGGGGTGGCGCATCGGCATCTGGCCGTGCGGCATTCCCATCGGGGCGTTGATTCCAGGAGACGGAGGCGCGGGCGGCGGCGCGAGTCGCTGCGCCGAGGCGGATGTCGCGGTAACCATCGCAAGGCCTGCGATTAATATTGTTCGCATGGTAAACACTCCCTGTTTGACGCCGCGACGATAAGACGCCCGCCGGAACGATTAACGAGTTGCTTACCAAAAAGCGCCGATTTCCGCCAGCTTGTGCCCTGTCCCGAAACGGTTCACCCGGCAGGCGTTACCCCGCGATACGCGGCGCGAGCAGCCGCACCAGCGCCTCGCACCCCGCGGCATCCTCCGGATCGAAACGACCGGGCGCCGGGCTGTCGAGATCGAGTACCCCGATCAGCCGCCCCTGCGCGATGATCGGCACGACGAGTTCGGATCGGCTCGCGGAGTCACACGCGATGTGGCTGGCAAAATCATTCACGTCGGCGACGATCTGCGTGGTGCGCGTCTCGGCCGCCGTGCCGCATACCCCCTTGCCGATCGCGATGCGGATGCACGCCGCCTTGCCCTGGAACGGCCCGAGCACGAGTTCGCCGTCCACCATCCGGTAGAACCCCGCCCAGTTGAGATCGGGCAGATATTCCCACAGCAACGCCGCCGCATTCGCCATATTGGCGATCGCGTCGGGCTCGCCTTCGGTCAGCGCGTCGAGCGCGGCGGACAGATCGTGGTAAAGCTCGGCCTTCGATCCGGCCGCTATGTCGAATGCATACATCAATCGATCCTTACCCTGCCCCGCCCGGCCTTCACCGTGCTGCGGCCCTTCTTTTCATCGACGCGGCGTGCCCTGGCGGCTTTGCTCGGCCTGGTCTTGACGCGCTTCGCCTGGCGTTCGTGCGCGCGCGTCAGCAAAGCCACGAGCCGCGCGCGCGCATCGGTGCGGTTCGCCTCCTGCGTGCGAAAGCGCCGCGCGGTGATGACGAGATCGCCCGCCGCTGTCATCCGGCTGCCCGAGAGAGTCTTCAACTGCTGATACGCCCAGGGTTCCAACCCCAGCTTGAACACATCGATGCGGAGCTGCACCGCGGTCGCGACCTTGTTGACGTTCTGCCCGCCCGGCCCCGAGGCGGCGAGGAAGCGTTCCTCGATCAGATCCTCGGGCACGGCGAAATCAGCCATCGCCGAATCCGGCGTCGATGAAATGCTGCGGCAGCGGCGCTTCGGCCCTCACCGGTTCCTTCTCCCCGCGCGGCACAATCAACGAAACCGCGTGGAGCAGCATGTGCGGCGCGGCGGTGCCGTATACCGGATCGCCCGCCACGGGCGCGCCCAGCGCCTCGGCGGCGTGGACGCGGATCTGATGCGTGCGCCCTGTCTCGGGGCGAAACTCCACCAGCGCGCGCCCATCCTTCTCGCCCAGCACTCGCCAGGCGGTCCGCGCCGATTTGCCACCCGCGTCGCCGCGCATCCGCCAGCCATCCTCGCGGCTGCTGATCTTGGCGAGCGGCAGATCGATCATCCCCTCGCTCCCCTGCGGCACGCCGTCGAGCACCGCGAGATAGCGCTTCTCGACCACCCCCTGTTCGAACGCCTGCTGCAACCGCGCATGCGCCTTGGGGTTGCGCGAGAGCAGCAGGCACCCCGAGGTATCGCGGTCGAGCCGGTGCACCGCCTGCGGCCAGCGCTTGAACCCGAAGGTCAGGCCGGACAGATGGTTTTCGAGGCTGATCGATCCGTCACGCGGGGGATCGACCGGCAGGCCGGCGGGCTTGTCGATGACGAGCGCCTCGCCGTCGAGGTACAGGAC
>JALYTP010000317.1 GCA_030854225.1 Pseudomonadota bacterium | reverse complement strand
CCGAATAGAAACAGGTCGTCTTGCCGGCACCATTGGGGCCGAGCAGCCCGATCACCTCGCCGCGCCCGACCGACACCGACACGTCGGTCAGCACCGCGCGCTTGTCGTACGATTTCGCGATCGACACCACCGACAGGCCGCGGGCGACGGGCGCCTCGGCGATGGCGGGTCGGGTGTCGAGGGTAAGCGTTTCGGTCATCACGGCTCCGGGTCGTCGCATTTCGAAGTTACCGAAACCTTACCGCGAACGTGATTGGCAGGCTTCCTGCATGCCTAATGCCGTGCCGTGCCGCCAATGGAAAGCGCGATGCGGCGAATGCGGGGAAGGGCGGGGATCAGTTGCGCTTGGGGACCGAGAAGGTGCCGGTCACACGCCCGCCGGTCGCGGTCACGGTGCCGTCGCCATTGGGGCGCGATCCGGCGACGGAGGATCCGTCGATCACCGCGCGCCCGGTATCGAGGTTGATCGTCAGCCGCGATCCGTTGACCGTGTTGCCGGCCTGGATCAGCGTGACCCCGCCGAGCATCGTGACGATGCGTTTGTTGAGGTCGTACACCGCATATTGGCCGCGCGCGCTCTGGTCCGGCCTCGTCACCACCACGCCGCCCGACGCATCGAGCCGCGAGACCTGCGGGCTCCCGTCAACGACTTGGCCGGTATAGGCGACCGTCATGCGCGCCGCGTTGAGCGTCATCTCCGCCTGCTTGACCGACACGTTGCCCGACAGGATGGCGCGGTTCGCCTTGTCCTGCAGTTCGATATGATCGGCGCCGAAGTTGATCGGCGCGGCCGAATCGTGGCGCTGCTGCGCGGTCGCGGGGGCCGCGATCGCTGACAGGAGCAGGGCAAAGGGGAGCAAGCGCATCATGGGAGCCTTATTTCGTGCCGTGCGGCACGATCCGCAAGCGGGCGTTGCCGTCGAGCCGTACGACATGATTGTCGAGGTCCGCGTTCATCGCGCCCGCGCTGAACTGCCCCTGCGGCACCGTGCCGGTCACCGCGCCGCTGCTCGACATCTGGCGTGACTTCATGTCAACCGTCGCGCCGCTGGTATCCAGCCGGTATCCGTTGGCGGCGGTGAAGCGCACCGGGCCGTCGACGTGAATCTTCTCGGTCGTCATGTCATAGGCGCCGCTCGGCGCGGCGAGGTTGGCCGGACCGTCCTTGAGCTGCAGCCGCGCGGACAGATCGTTCAGCCGCACGATCGGTTCGGCCGAACTCTTCTGCACCGCCGAACCCGCATTGAGCACGAACGGCTGGCGCTTGCCGTCCTCACCGCGATAAACCGCCGACTGGGTCCGCATGCGTTCCTTCGCCACTTCGACCTTGTTCTTGTCGAGCACGAACGACACGTCGCCGCTCGAAAACAGCGGCGTCACCACGACGAACGCGGCCAGCACGCCGATCGCGATCGGCAGGACCACGCGAAGGGTGCCGATCAGTCGGTCATGGCTGCTCCCCGGCGCCGCCCACACCTGCCGCGCGGTGCGCGTGATGACGGCGGCTTCAGACATGCGCGAAGATATCGATTTCCGGCCAGCCGGCGAGATCGAGATCGGCGCGCGCGGGGAGGAAATCGAAACAGGCCTGCGCCAGTGCGGTGCGCCCCTCGCGCGCCAGCCGCCGGTCCAGCTCGTCGCGCAGGCGGTGGAGGAAGCGCACGTCGGACGCGGCATAATCCTTCTGCGCCTCGCTCAGCGCAGGGCCACCCCAATCGGACGATTGCTGCTGCTTCGAGATGTCCTGCCCGATCAGCTCGCGCACCAATTCCTTCAGGCCGTGGCGATCGGTATAGGTTCGCACCAGCCGCGACGCGATCTTGGTGCAAAAAACCGGCCCCGCCTCGATCCCCAGATAATGTTTGAGCGCGGCAAGATCGAAGCGCGCGAAATGGTACAGCTTCACGCGGTCCCGGTCGGCGAGCAGCGCCTTGAGGTTGGGTGCGGCATAGTCGCTGTTCGGCGAGAAGCGCACCAGATGCTCGTCGGGCCCGCCGTCTGACAGCTGGACGACGCACAGCCGGTCGCGCGGCGTGATCAGCCCCATCGTCTCGGTATCGACGGCGATCGCGGCGCCGGGCGCGAACAGGCCGGCGGGGATATCTTCTTCGTGCAGGTGAACGGTCATGGCGCGGGCCTAGCGGCGAAACGATGAACGCTCAATGGCCGCCGCGTCGCCGCGCGCGCCGCGCGATGAGGTTCAGGCTTTCCACCACGGCGGAAAACCCCATCGCAGCGTAGACATAGCCCTTGGGCACATGCACCCCGAATCCGTCGGCGACGAGCACGAAGCCGATCATCAGCAGGAAACCGAGCGCCAGCATCACCACGCTGGGGTTGCGCGCGATGAAATTGGCCAGCGGGGTGGCGGCGAACAGCATCACGCCGACCGCGACGACCACCGCGACGATCATCACCGGCAGATCGTCGGTCATCCCCACCGCCGTCAGGATCGAATCGATCGAGAACACCATGTCGAGCAACAGGATCTGGACGATCGCCGCGCCGAAACCGAGCACCGCGCCGCCACTCTTGCCAGCCGCCTTGTCGCCGTCACCCGCATCCTCGGGCGCATCGATCGTGTGATGTATCTCGCTCGTCGCCTTGTAGAGCAGGAAGATACCGCCCGCGATCAGGATCAGGTCGCGGATCGAAAAGGCGGTCTCGAAGCTCGGCTGGC
>JALYTP010000316.1 GCA_030854225.1 Pseudomonadota bacterium | reverse complement strand
CTGCGGCTGGCGCGCGTCCGCACAGAGCCGTTCGTCACCCACGCGCTGTCGCGCCTCGCGCAGGGCGGCACGGCGGTCGGCACCGGGCTCAACGCGCCGACCGGGTTCGGCGAGGCGTTCGCGCGCGAGATGAGTACGCTGACGGGCTTTGCGTTCGAAAGCGCGCCCAACAAGTTCGAGGCGCTGGCGTCGAACGATACGCTGGTCGATTTCTCCGGGCGGCTCAATTCGCTCGCCGTCGCGCTCACCAAGATCGCCAACGACATCCGCCTGCTCGGTTCCGGCCCGCGCTCCGGCCTCGGCGAGCTCGACCTGCCCGCCAACGAACCCGGCAGCTCGATCATGCCGGGCAAGGTCAACCCCACACAGTGCGAGATGTTGACGATGGTCGCGGGGCAGGTGATCGGCAACCACGTCGCGATCACCGTCGGCGGGATGCAGGGGCAGCTCGAGTTGAACGTGTTCAAGCCGCTGATCGGGGCCAACGTGCTGCGCTCGATCGATCTGCTGGCGGTGGCGATGGAGAGTTTCGCCGAGCGCTGCGTCGAGGGACTGGAACCCAACCGCGCCCGCATCGCGGAGCTGGTGGATCGCTCGCTGATGCTCGTCACCGCGCTCGCGCCCGAGATCGGTTATGACAATGCGGCCAGGATCGCCAAGCATGCCCATGAAACCGGGCAGACGCTCAAGGAGGCGGGGCTGGAACTGGGGCTGGTCGATGCCGAAAACTTCGACCGGCTGGTGCGGCCCGAGACCATGATCGGGCGGTAGAGGGAACTTCGCGGGCGCTGCATCTTTATGCTTTCCGAACGCGGGAGAAATTCGAATGAGTGCAACGAGTGTGGGCGCCCTGATCGGCGGCGCCATCGATGCGATGTCTGGTGACGACAGCGCGGTCGACGGCGCGCTGGAGGGTGCGATCGTCGCCAACGGGCTCAAGGTCGCGCTGCCGCTGGTGGTGACCTATGCGATCGGCTGGGCGGTGCTGAAGGGCGTCGCCGAGGTGAAGGAACGCGCGTTCGGTTCGTCGAGAAAGGCCTAGCCGCCCGCCTGCCACGCGCGGATCGCGTCGCTCGGGTGGACCAGCATCAGCACGTTGAGCGTCAGATTGTCGCGGATGATGGCGAGCGTCAGCAGCTCGAACCCGATCGCCAGCGCGACCGTCGCCCATAAAGGCACCCGCCGTGCGATCGCGAAGCCGAGGATCATGCACGCGACATCGCTCATCGAATTGAGCACGCTGTCGCCCGAATAGCCCACCGCGATCGTCGCCGCGCGGTATCGATCGATGATGATCGGGGAGTTCTCCAGCACTTCCCATCCGGCCTCGATCAGCGCGGCGAAGGTCAGCCGCAGTCCGACCGGCTGGCGCCGCAACAACAGATGCCCCGCGCCGTAGAACAGGAAGCCGTGGATCACATGGCTGAAACTGTACCAGTCGAGCAGTTGCTGACTGTTTTCCGGCGAGTCGACCTTGCCCGCCCACAGCGCGATATGGCCGCACGGACAGATCGGCGACCGGCCCATGCTCAATTCGGCAATGGCGGCGATCAGGACGATCGCGCCAACCGCCCACCACCAGCGTTTCACCCGCTCCATCGTCTCCCCTTGATCCATGTGGGCCTTGACGCCCGCCGCCTGCGCACGCCAAAGGCGGGCATGGACCCCACCATCACGAGCGATCCGCACGATTTCAAGCGCCGCGGTGTGTTGTTCGTGCTGTCGTCGCCCTCGGGCGCAGGCAAATCGACAATCGCGCGCAAGTTGCTGGCTTCCGAGCCGGAATTGACGATGTCGGTGTCCTACACCACCCGCCCGATCCGCCCCGGCGAGGTGGATGGGAAGGATTATCACTTCGTCACCCTCGACAAGTTTCGTGACATGGTGGCGAATCACGAATTCCTCGAATGGGCGCATGTCTTCGATCATCGCTACGGCACGCCTAAGGCCGACGTGTTCCATACGCTGGGCGAGGGGCACGATATCCTGTTCGATATCGACTGGCAGGGCGCGCAGCAGCTCCACCAACTCGCTGGCGGGGATGTGGTGCGCGTGTTCATCCTGCCGCCCTCGATGCCCGAATTGCATCAGCGCCTCATCACCCGCGCGACCGATACCGCGGAAGTGATCGAGGCACGCATGTCGCGCGCCGCGAACGAGGTCAGCCACTGGGACGGCTATGACTATGTGCTGGTCAACGACGATGTCGAGCAATGCTTCGAATGCGTGAAGACCATCCTCGCGGCGGAGCGCCTCAAGCGCTCGCGGCAGACGGGGATCATCGGGTTTATTCGGAAGTTGCTGCGGTGAAAGACGACGGCTACCGGAGCGGTGCGATGCTAGGTGGCAAATGGGGTTGCGTGGTGGCGACGGTCGTAACTGTGCCTGTGGCCATGTTTCTCACGCTGGTCGAAGCTTTGGGGGATTGCCCACCTCAAAACTCTTGCGGCAAGAATTTCTGGGCGCACGTTGCCGTTCCATGCGCCTTAATCTTTATTGCCGTTTGTTTGGGACTTCGCGCGGTGATCAACGTCTGGATCGCTCGTCGGCGTTGAATCTTAGAGCCTGACCGAAAAAGAAGTTGGGTGATATCAGCCATTTGTGATTCAATCGGTGTTGCGAAGCATCGACGGAGGCTCACATGTGGACCGATACCACCCGCAAGCAGTTTGCCCGAGACG
>JALYTP010000315.1 GCA_030854225.1 Pseudomonadota bacterium | reverse complement strand
GCACTTATTCGACCACCGGCAAGCTGGCGTTCAGCGCCGCGCATGTCGGCGTGCTGGCGCGCTTCAAACCGGGCGAGGTGTATGACGCGCGCCGCGTGAATGACCTGCGCGAGGCACTCGTCGCGACCGGCCTGTTCGACAGCGTCGCCGTCGAGCCGCGCCAGACGGGGCAGAAGGCCGCCGACGGCACCGAGGTCGTCGACCTGCTCGTCACGCAGAATGCCGGCAAGAAGCGGCGGCTCGCGGCGACGGCGGGCTATTCGACCGGCCAGGGTTTCCGGGTCGATGCGAGCTGGACGAACCGCAACCTGTTCGTGCCCGAGGGATCGCTGACCTTCACCGGCATCGGCGGGACGCAGGAACAGGGCGCATCGGCCACCTTCCGCCGCGCCAATGCCGGGCGGCGCGACAAGACGGTGTCGCTCGCGCTGAGCGCGGACCGGCAGGATTTCGACGCGTACAAGGCACTGAGCGTCGGCCTGAACGGCCGCATCTCGCTCGATTCGACACCGATCTGGCAGAAGCGCTGGACGTGGGCTTACGGGTTCGAATTGCTCGGCACGCACGAAAATCCGTACCAGTTCGCGCTGGGAAAACGGGCGTACCAGAATTACGCCATCGCCGGGGTCAACGGGCAAGCTGGATTCGACAGTTCGAACAGCCTGCTCGATCCGACCAAGGGGTTCCGCGCGTCGCTCCGCGTCAGCCCCGAGGTGGAGCAGACCGCCGGCAGCAATTATCGTTATTTCCGCGCGCAGTTCGACGGCAGCACCTATTATCCGGTCACCGACAGCCTGACACTGGCGGCGCGCGTGCGCCTCGCCTCGATCGCGGGTGCACCGCGCGACGCGATCGCGCCGTCGCGGCGGCTTTATGCCGGTGGCGGCGGATCGGTGCGCGGATACGGGTATCAGCAACTCGGCCCGCGGGACCCCGACAACAACCCGATCGGCGGACGCAGCTTGGTCGAAGGCGCGGTCGAGGCGCGCTACCGGTTCGGCAATTACGGGATCGTCCCGTTCTTCGATTTGGGCCAGGTGTATGACAGCACGCGGCCGCAATTCACCGATCTGCGCTACGGCGCGGGGATCGGCGGGCGGTTCTACACCAATTTCGGCCCGATCCGCTTCGACGTCGCGACGCCGATCGCGCGCCGGCCGGGCGAATCGAAGATCGCGATCTACATCTCGATCGGGCAGGCCTTCTGATGGCCGACGATCCCATTGTGCTGGACGAAGCGGCACCTCCTTCGGCGCGCCGCGCGCTCGGCTGGCCGATCGCCAAGTGGCTGGGAATCGCGATCCTCTCGCTGTTCGTGCTCGTCGCGGTGACGGTGCTGGGTCTCAATACCGGGCCGGGGCGGCGTTTCCTGGTGTCGGAACTCTCTGGCTATCAGACCGCGTCGGGGCTCAGGATCGAGCTCGGTGGCCTCGACGGGTCACTCTACGGCAAGCTGACCATCCGCGACCTGACGCTCAGCGATCCCAACGGCGTGTTCGCCGCCGCGCCGCGCGTCGATCTCGACTGGCGGCCGTTCGCGTATCTGAACAAGCATGTCGATGTCCGCTCGGCCAGCATACCGCTGTTCACGCTGGCCCGGCTGCCGGCGCTCAAGCCGGTGCCGTCCGAGCCCAATGCGCCGACCCTGCCTGATCTCGACATCGATATCGACCGATTGCAGGTGACCAGGCTGGTAGTCGGCGCGCCGGTGACGGGCACGCAGCGGGTGATGACGATCGATGCCGCCGCGCATATCGCCGATCGCCGCGCGCAGGTGAGCGGCCATGCAGCCGCACTCGACGGTGGGGACCGGCTCGCGCTGACGCTCGACGCTGTGCCCGACGCCGACAGACTGACCCTGGATGCGACGCTCGATGCCCCCACCGGCGGCATCGTCGCGGGGATGGCCGGGCTGCATCAGCCGCTGCTCGCGCGCGTCAGCGGGCATGGCAGCTGGAAGGCGTGGGCGGGCAAGGCGCAGACGACGCTCGGCGGCCAGTCGCTCGCCGATCTCAACCTGCGCGCCAATAGCGGGACGTTCACCGTGCAGGGGCCGTTGCACCCCGGCCTGATCCTCGCCGGCCCGGTCGCGCGGCTCACGGCACCGGCACTCCTGGTCAATCTCGTCACCACGCTCGACCGGCGCCGCGCCGACACGCGGCTTACGCTGCGCTCGACCGCGCTGACGGTCGAGGCAAGCGGAATGCTCGATTTCGCGCAAAGCCGCTTCGGGGGGATGCAGGTCGATGCACGGTTGCTGACGCCCGGTTCGATCGCCGACAACCTCAATGGCCGCGACGTGCGCGCCGCGCTGCGGCTCGACGGAGCGTTCGCGACGCCGCTCGTCGATTACAAGGTCGGCGCCGGGGCGATCGGCTTCGGCACCACCGTCGTGCAGGGCTTGTACGCCGAGGGGCGCAGTCGGGTCGAAGCGGGGCGCATCCTGATCCCCGTCGCGGCGCATATCGCCCGCGTCACCGGGCTGAACGCGGCGGCCGGCGGCTTGCTTACCAACGTCACGATCAATGGCGAACTCGCGGTGGCTGGCAGCAAGATCCTGTCCGACAATCTTCGCATCCGATCGCCGCAGATCGACGCGACCGCGATCATCGTCGCCGATCTGACCACCGGCATCTACCGCGGGGCGCTCAACGGAAGGGTCAATAATTACCACATCCAGGGCGTCGGCACCGTTAACCTG
>JALYTP010000314.1 GCA_030854225.1 Pseudomonadota bacterium | reverse complement strand
GGCGGGGATCGGGCGGCTGACCTTTATCGACGACGACCGCGTCGAACTCTCCAACCTGCAGCGGCAGACGCTGTTCGGCAGCGACGATATCGGCCAGCCCAAGGTCGCCGCCACGGCGCTCGCCATCGCGCGGCTCAACCCGTTCGTGGAGATCGTGACGCACGCCCGGCGCATCGGGCGCGACAATGCGCGAGCGTTGCTGGCCGGGGTGGACGTAGTGCTCGACGGCAGCGACAATTTCGCCACGCGCCTCGCCGTCGCCGATGCCGCGCTGGTGTCGCGCATCCCGCTCGTCTCCGCCGCGATCGGGCAGTTCGAGGGGCAACTCGCGGTGTACCGGGGGTGGGAGGCGGACAAGCCCTGTTACCGCTGCCTGGTCGGCGCCGATCCGGGGCATGAGGGCGCCAATTGCGCCGAGCAAGGCGTGATGGGCGCGATGACAGGGATGATCGGCAGCCTCGCCGCGCTCGAGATGATCCGCCAGATCGTGCCGTTCGGGGAAGACAGTGCGGGCAAGCTGCTGCTGGCCGATGCGCTGGCGCTGCGCTTCCGCACGATCGCGCTGCCCAAGGATCCCGCGTGCCCGGGGTGCGGATCAGGCGGCCGCGCGCCCTAGCCCGACGCGGCTCTGCGCCAGAGCACCGCCTCGTGCGCAGAAGTCGGGATTGGCGAGATACCAGTCGATCGTCGATTCGAGCCCCTCGGAAAAGCGCGTCCGCGCCCGCCAGCCGAGGTCGCGCTCGATCCGGCTCGGGTTGATCGCATAGCGCCGGTCATGGCCCGGACGGTCGGCGACGAAGCAGATCAGCGAGCGGCGCTTGACCTGATCGAGCGGCAGACGGGCGTCGAGCGCGTCGCAGATCGCGGCGACCACGGCGATGTTGCTATGCTCCTCGCGCGCGCCGACCACGTAACTTTCGCCGATCGCGCCGCGCGTCAGCACCGCCTCCAGCGCGGCGGCGTGATCCTCGACATGCAGCCAGTCGCGCACGTTGGCGCCGGTGCCGTATACCGGCAACGCGCGCCCGGCGGCGGCATTGAGGATGGTCAGCGGAATGAGCTTTTCCGGCGCCTGCCACGGCCCGTAATTGTTGCTGCAATTCGAGAGGACCACCGGTAGCCCATAGGTCGCGTGCCACGCGCGCACGAGATGGTCTGATGCCGCCTTGGACGCTGAATAAGGCGAGGATGGGTGATAGGCGGTTTCTTCGGTGAACCTGCTGTCGTCGAACGCCAGATCGCCGAACACTTCGTCGGTCGAGACATGGTGGAACCGGAACGCCGCCGCCGCAGTGGGGGCAAGCGAACGCCAGTGCGCCAGCGCAGCCTCGAGCAACTGGAACGTGCCGACGATGTTGGTCTGGACGAACGCGCCGGGGCCGTCGATCGAGCGGTCGACATGACTTTCGGCCGCCAGATGCATCACGGCGGTGACGCCTTCTTCCGCGAGCAGCGCGGACACCAGCGCGCGGTCGGCGATGTCGCCCTCCACGAACCGGTAGCCCGGCGCATCGGCGATTTCCGCGACGGCGGCGGGCGATGCGGCATAGGTCAGCTTGTCGAGGTTGATGACGCGCGATCCGCCGCGCACCAGCCGGCGGCATACCGCCGATCCGATGAACCCGGCGCCGCCGGTGACGAGGACGACCGGCGCGCTCATGCCGCCGCCCGCCGCCGCAGATACGTCGCATATTGTGTCTTGCCCAGCGTATCGGCGCGGGCGTTCATCGCGGCTGCATCGATATAGCCCAGCTCGAACGCGATTTCCTCGGGGCAAGCGATCTTCATCCCGCAGCGTTTCTCGATCGCGTGGACCAGCGACGACGCCTCGTGCAGGCTGTCATGCGTGCCGGTGTCGAGCCACGCATAACCCCGCCCCAATTTCATCACGTTCAGCCGGCCGCGCGCGAGATAGGTACGCAGCACGTCGGTGATCTCGGTCTCGCCCCGCGCCGACGGGGTCAGCCCGCGCGCGATATCCACGACATCGGCGTCGCAGAAATAGAGGCCTGTGAGCGCCCAGTGCGAAGTCGGCGCGGCGGGCTTTTCCTCGATCGCATCGACCGCGCCGTCCGCATCGAAGGAGACGACGCCGTAGCGCTCGGGGTCCTCCACTTCGGCGGCGAACACCGTCGCGCCGGTCGAGTCGGAGGCCGCGCGCACTTTCGCGCCGAGCCCGTCACCGTGGAAGATGTTGTCCCCCAGGATCAGCGCGCACGGCGCGCCGGTGAGGAAATCCTCCGCGATGGTGAACGCCTGCGGCAGGCCCGAGGGCGTTTCCTGCACCGCATAACTAAGCGACAGTCCGAACACCGAGCCGTCGCCCAGCAGCAATTCGAACATCGGCAGATCGCGCGGAGTGGAGATGATCAACACCTCGCGAACGCCGGCGAGCATCAGCACCGACAGCGGGTAATAGATCATCGGCTTGTCGTAGACCGGCAGCAACTGCTTCGAGATCGCCAGCGTCGCGGGATAGAGCCGCGTGCCGCTGCCGCCCGCCAGGATGATGCCTTTTCTCGCGGTCAACCGCCCGATCCTTCCCGCTCATTCCGGAAGGGAGGCGCCTAGCGGATAAATCTTAAAATCTGCTGGCCGGGCCGATCATAGCTCGCGCTCGACAAAGCCGCGTACCGCCGGACCAATATCGTCGCGCGCCAGCGCCACCGCGAGATTGGCCTGGACGTACCCCGCCTTGTCG
>JALYTP010000313.1 GCA_030854225.1 Pseudomonadota bacterium | reverse complement strand
GGCCGGCGGTGTCTCGCTGAATCAGGCTGTCGTCTCCGCCGGCTGGGCGCGCGCCGACACCCACGCGCCGGACCTCGCGCCGGAGGAGGCCAGCGCGAAAGCCCGGCATCTCGGCATCTGGCGCGCCGGCGACGCGGCCGCGACGTTCTGATCCTCGGCTTTGCGGAAAAAATTGCTGCAAGCGCGAAGGTTGCGCTCCGGCTTGCGAGACCGTAATTTTCCGTCGCGCGGCATAGCGCCCGCCGTGATCTTCGGTCGATGCGCCCCCGGCTCCGCGGGCGGTCGCCCCGGGCGGCAGACGCGGGTGCCAACGCAGTTGAAGGGGATAGACGCATGAGCGGCAAGCAGCCCGAGACCACCGGCTCGGTCACGGTCACGCTGGACGGGACCAACCGATCGGCGCGACTGCCGCTGATCGCCGGCACGATCGGGCCGAGCGTTGCCGATATCATCAAGCTGTACGGCTACCTGGGGATCTTCACCTTCGATCCGGGCTACGGCGGCACCGCCGCCTGCGACAGCAAGATCACCTATATCGACGGCGATGAGGGCGTGCTGCTGCACCGCGGCTACCCGATCGAGGAACTGGCCGAGCACGCCAATTTCCTGGAAGTCGCCTATCTGCTGCTGAACGGCGAGTTGCCGACCGCCGAGCAGAACGAGGAATTCCACCGCGGCGTGATCCGCCACACCATGCTGCACGAGCAGCTCGCGACCTTCTATCGCGGGTTCCGGCGCGATGCGCACCCGATGGCGGTGATGTGCGGCGTGGTCGGCGCGCTGTCGGCCTTCTACCATGACAGCGCCGACATCACCGATCCGCAGCAGCGCATGATCGCCAGCCACCGCCTCATCGCCAAGATGCCGACGATCGCGGCGATGGCGTACAAATATTCGATCGGCCAGCCGTTCCTCTATCCCGACAATTCGCTCAGCTATTCGGGCAATTTCCTGCGCATGACGTTCGGGGTGCCGGCCGAGGAATATGTCGTCGATCCGGTGATCGAAAAGGCGCTCGACCGCATCTTCATCCTCCATGCCGATCACGAACAGAACGCCTCGACCTCGACGGTGCGGCTGGCCGGATCGTCGGGGGCGAACCCTTTCGCGTGCATCGCGGCGGGCATCGCCTGTCTATGGGGCCCAGCGCATGGCGGCGCGAACGAGGCAGCGCTCAACATGCTGCGCGAGATCGGCACACCCGACCGCATTCCCGAATATATCGCGCGCGCCAAGGACAAGAACGATCCGTTCCGCCTGATGGGTTTCGGCCACCGCGTGTACAAGAATTACGATCCGCGCGCGACGGTGATGCAGCAGACCGTACGCGAGGTGTTCAAGGCGATGAACGTCAACGATCCGGTGTTCGACGTCGCATTGCAGCTCGAGGAAATGGCGCTCAACGATCCGTATTTCAAAGAGAAGAAGCTGTTCCCCAACGTCGATTTCTATTCGGGCGTGATCCTGTCGGCAATCGGCTTCCCGACGACGATGTTCACCGCCCTGTTCGCGCTGGCGCGCACGGTCGGCTGGATCGCGCAGTGGAACGAGATGATCACCGATCCCGAACAGAAGATCGGCCGCCCGCGCCAGCTCTATACCGGGCCGACGCAGCGCGATTACGTGCCCGTCGGTAAGCGCTGATGCGCGTACTTCGGGCGGTGATGTTCGCGGTCGGGCTGCTGGCGATCCTGCTGGGGTTGTTGTGGGTCGGCCAGGGGCTCGGCTTCATCCACTGGCCGGAAAAGGGCAATTTCATGCTCGGCGAGCGCGAATGGGTCTATAAGGGCGCCGGTGTCGTGGTGATCGGGTTGGTGCTCGCGTACATCAACCGGCCGCGCGGGCGCATCTGATCGCTCAGCGCCGGAAGGGCAAGGTGAACAGAAAGCGCGCGCCCTCCCCCGGCGCGCTGTCCACCGTGATGTCCCCGCCCATCGCGCGCGCCAGCCGCCGCGCGATATAGAGGCCGAGGCCCGAGCCGCCAGCCTCGCCCGGATCGACGCGTTCGAACTTGTCGAAGATGCGCGCCTGATCCTCGATCGCGATCCCCTTGCCCTGATCGGCGACCAGCACGGCGGCGACATCGCCCTCGCGCTCGGCATGGATCAGCACGGTGCTGCCCGCCGGCGAATAGCGCACCGCATTGCCGATCAAATTCACCAGCACCTGCAGCGCGCGGCGGAATTCGCCGCTCGCGGGCACCGCGTCGCCCGGCGCGGGCTTGTCGATCGCGACCTTCGCATCGGTCGCGCGCACCCCTAGCAGCGTGGCGGCACGGCGCGCTACGTCGGCCAGATCGATCGCCTCATGCGCGACGACGAAACCGGGCCGCTCGATCGCCTGCAAGTCGACGAGATCGTCGACCAGCCCCATCAGATGTCGCCCGGCCGAGGCGATATCGGCGGCATAACCGGCATAATGGTCGTCGAGCGCGGCGTCCTGATGTTCGTTGATGCTGTCGGCATTGGCGATGATCCGGTCGAGCGGCGCACGCAGCGCCGCGTCGAGCCGCGCGGCGAACGCGGCGGTCGCCTCGTCGACCTTGGGCATGATCGGCGTGGCGGCGGCGGGCGCCTCCTCGACCGAATGCGCCGCACCGAGAAAGCCCGCGAACGCGCCACTATCATCGGTACGCGGCGAGGCGGCGAGGCGGACGAATTTGCCGCTCGCGCGGATCGTCGCCTGCTGGCCGTCGAACCCCTGATG
>JALYTP010000312.1 GCA_030854225.1 Pseudomonadota bacterium | reverse complement strand
GGCGGCGCCGCGCCTCGTCGACGCGCTGCTACGGGTGCGCGACACCGCGAGCGCCGCGGCGGACCGCGCGCGCGAAACGCTCGCCACCGTCATCCCCGAGGCGGCGCAGGCGCTCGAACAACAAAGCGCCGCCGCGATGCGCCGTGCCTCGGCCGGCGCGCTCGACCAGCAGATCGCCGCGATCGGCGAAGCGGCGGAGGCCGCCGCCGACGCCGCCACCCGTGCGTCTGAACGGCTGACCCGCCAGATGCTGGCGATCGCCGATTCGACCGCCGTGGTCGAAAGCCGCATCGAGGATGCGCGCGCCGAGCGCGAGGCGGCGGACAAGGACCATTTCTCCCGCCGGGTGTCACTGCTGATCGAATCGCTCAATTCGGCGTCGATCGATATCACCAAGGCGTTTTCGGCCGAGGTGTCGGACAGCGCGTGGGCGGCGTATCTGAAAGGCGATCGCGGCGTGTTCACGCGGCGTGCCGTGCGGCTGCTCGATGCCGGCGAGATGCGCGAGATCGCGCGGCTGCACGACGAGGACGGGGAATTTCGCGATCACGTCAATCGCTACATTCATGATTTCGAAGCGATGCTGCGCACCATCCTGGCGCAACGCGACGGCTCGCACCTGGGCGTGACGTTGCTTTCGTCGGATATGGGCAAGCTCTACGTGGCGCTGGCACAGGCGATCGAACGCCTGCGCACCTGATCTCTCAGGCGTGGCCGAACCCGCCCGCCTCACGACGCCCGAAACCGGCGGGCCGGCGCTGCACCAGCGGGTTGGCCTCGCGCTCGAGCATCTGGAGCGTCGCCTCGAACATCGGGCCCAGCGCCACGACATGCTCGAGCGCGTGGCTCGGCGTATCACGGCTCTCCACGCAATCGCGCGCGATCATCTCGATCTTTTCGGCGATCATCCCCAGCGGTTCGGCGCCGAACTGGCGCGCCTCGCCTTTCAGCGTGTGGGCCGGAATCACCATGGCGGCGGCGTTGCTCGCGCGCATCGCGGTTTCGATCGCGGCGACCGATTTGACGCCGTCCTCCCGGAAATAACCGAGGATCCGCACGAATCCGCCGCCAAGCTCACTGCGGGCCCGGGCGAATGCCGTCCAGTCGATCAAGGTCTGTTCGTCGATCGCCACCGCCGTCTCCTTCCCGCGCGGCCCGAAATCCCGCGACGGTTCGATGCATCGTATAACGAACAGACGTAAACGAGCGGTTGACGCGCGGCGCCGCCGATCGCGGCAACCCTTTGCAGCGTCACGAAATGTCGTCGTCAGCGGATGAAGGGATTTTTCGGCGCGCGCAGCGTGAGCCGGACCGGCACCGCACCGAATCCCAGCTCGCGCCGGATGCCGTTGATGAGATAGCGCTGGTAGCTCATCGGCAGCTGATCGACGCGGGTGCCGAACAGCACGAAACCGGGCGGACGCGTCTTGGCCTGGGTCAGATAGCGCAGCTTGATGCGCTTGCCGCCCGGCGCGGGCGGCGGATTGGCCTCCACCGCGCGTTCGAACCAGCGGTTGAGTTCGCCCGTGCCGACGCGGCGCGACCACGCCTCGCGGGTTTCGAACGCGACCTTGAGCAGCGTGTCGATCCCCTTGCCCGTCGCCGCCGATACCGTCAGCAGCGGCACGCCCTTGACCTGGCTCAACCCCTCTTCGAGCGCGGCGCGCACGCCGTTGAACAGTTTCGACGCGTCTTCGGCGACGTCCCATTTGTTCATCGCGACGACCAGCGCGCGCCCTTCCTCCAGCACGGCATCGGCGATGCGCAGATCCTGCGCCTCCAGCCCGCGAGTCGCATCGAGCAGGATCACCACCACCTCGGCGAAATCGATCGCATGCCGCGCGTCGGCGACGGACAGTTTCTCGAGCTTGTCCTGGACCAGCGCGCGCTTGCGCATCCCCGCGGTATCGATCAATCGCACCGCCCGGGGCTCCCCGTCGGGATCGGGCCAGGTCCAGTCGATCGCGATCGAATCGCGCGTAATCCCTGCTTCGGGCCCGGTGATCAGCCGCTGCTCGCCGAGCATGCGGTTGATCAGCGTCGACTTGCCGGCATTGGGCCGCCCGACAATCGCGAGCTTGAGCGGGGCGTCGGGATTTTCCGGATCGTCCTCCGCCACCTCATCGGCGTCGTCGCGGTCGATATGAGGAACAAGCGCCTCGACCAGATCGCCCATGCCCTCGCCATGTTCGGCCGAGAGTTGCACCGGATCGCCAAACCCGAGCGAGAGCGATTCGAGGATACCCGCCTCGCCCGCACGCCCCTCCGCCTTGTTCGCCACGAGCACGACCGGCGTATCCGAGGCGCGCAACCAGCGCGCGATCTCCTCGTCGAGCGGCACGAGACCCGCGCGGGCGTCGATCAGGAACAGCGCGACA
Source organism: Pseudomonadota bacterium (assembly GCA_030854225.1). GTDB lineage: Bacteria > Pseudomonadota > Alphaproteobacteria > Sphingomonadales > Sphingomonadaceae > Sphingomonas. The sequence goes on along the minus strand of JALYTP010000312.1, from coordinate 333 downwards.
TCCGCCTGCCCCACCGCCGCCTCGGTCTGCGCGCGCATCCGGCCGGGAAGCGTGGCCGCGTCATCCTCCTCATAGCCCGCGGTGTCGATCACGCGGAACTCGAGCCCGGCAAGGTTCGCATCGCCTTCGCGCCGATCGCGCGTGACGCCGGGGCGATCGTCGACCAGCGCGAGCTTCTTGCCCACCAGACGGTTGAACAGGGTCGACTTGCCGACATTGGGACGGCCGATAATCGCGACCACGGGAAGATTGGGCATGCGCGCCTCTTATCCGCGCAGCCGCCCGCCGTCACTCGATCGTTTGCGCTGGCGTTTGCACTGGCGTTCGCAGCCG
>JALYTP010000311.1 GCA_030854225.1 Pseudomonadota bacterium | reverse complement strand
GGGCATACGCGCCGATGAGGCGACCCGGTCGATGGCGGGTTTTCTCACCCGCCGCGCGCACGGCCGACCGCACGTTACGCTCAAGCTCGCGCTGTCGCTCGACGGCGCGGCGGCGATGGCGTCGGGCACGAGCAAGTGGATCACCGGCTCCGAAGCGCGCGCGCACGCGCATCTCGAGCGCAGCCGGCATGAGGCGATCCTGGTGGGTCGCAATACGCTCGACGCGGATGCGCCCGCGCTCGACGTGCGGCTGGCGGGCCTCGAAGATCGCTCGCCCCGCCGCGTCGTGCTGACCAGCGGCGCGGCGCCCGACGGCTGGACCGCGATCACCGCGCCCGCCGGCATCGCGGCATTGGAGGGCGTCGATCACCTCCTGGTCGAGGGGGGCGCGAAAACCGCTGCCGCGTTCCTGGCCGCCGATCTGGTCGACCGGTTGCTGCTCTACCGCGCGCCAATCCTGATCGGCGGCGGGCGCACCTTGCCCGATATCGGCTTGACCGATCTTGCCGACGCGCATGGCCGCTGGCGCCTGCACGATGCGCGCGTGCTTGGCAGCGACCGGCTCGACGTCTACGAGCGCGCCAGGAAGCCCGCTTTATCAGGAAAAGTGGGAACCGGCTTTCCGTCCGGATAAGGCGGCACAAGGAGTCTGATGTTTACGGGCATCATCACCGATATCGGCACGATCCGCAGCGTCGAGGCGCGCGGCGACACGCGCGTGACGGTGGCGACGGCCTACGACACCACCGGCATCGATCTCGGCGCGTCGATCGCGTGTTCGGGCGCGTGCATGACGGTGGTCGACAAGGGCGCCGATGCGCAGGGCGGCTGGTTCGCGTTCGACGTGTCGGGCGAAAGCGTCGCGCGCACCGCCGCCGATCAATGGACGCGGGGCCGCCGCCTCAACCTCGAACGCGCGATGCGGATCGGCGACGAGCTCGGCGGGCATATCGTTACCGGGCATGTCGATGGCATCGCGGTGGTGACCGATTTGCGCGACGAGGGCGATTCGCGGCGCGTCGCCGTCCGCCTGCCCGCCGCGCTGGCGCCGTTCGTCGCCGCCAAGGGATCGATTACCGTCGACGGCGTCTCGCTGACCGTCAACGACGTGGCTGACGAGGCCGAGGGTACGCGCTTTACGGTCAACATCATCCCGCATACGCAAGCCGTCACCACGCTCGGCGCCCTGACGGCGGGCCAGGCGGTCAATATCGAGATCGACGTGCTCGCGCGTTATCTCCAGCGCATGGAGGCGTATCGTGCCAAAGGCTGAGCTCGCGCGGTTGCGCCACGGCTTCCTGTCGTCGCCCGAGGAGATGATCGACGAGGCGCGCAACGGGCGCATCTTCATCCTGGTCGATGACGAGGACCGCGAGAATGAGGGCGATCTGGTGATCCCCGCGCAGATGGCGACGCCCGAGAAGATCAACTTCATGGCGAAGCACGGTCGCGGGCTGATCTGCCTGGCGATGACCAAGCGACGGGTGGACGAACTCGGGCTCGACCTGATGAGCCGCCACAACGGCACGCGGCACGAAACCGCCTTCACCACCTCGATCGAGGCGCGCGACGGCGTGACCACCGGCATTTCCGCCGCCGACCGCGCGCGTACCGTGTCGGTCGCGATCGATGCGTCGAAGGGCAAGGACGAGATCGTTACGCCGGGGCACGTCTTCCCGCTGGTCGCGCGCGACGGTGGCGTGCTGGTCCGCGCGGGGCATACCGAGGCGGCGGTCGACGTGTCGCGGCTGGCCGGGCTTAATCCCTCTGGCGTGATCTGCGAGATCATGAACGAGGACGGCACGATGGCGCGGCTCGACGATCTCGTCGCCTTCGCGCAGCATCACAACCTCAAGATCGGCACGATCCGCGACCTGATCGCCTATCGCCGCCGCCACGATCATCTCGTCGAGAAGCGCGCCGAAATGGCCTTTCAGTCGAAATGGGGCGGGCAGTGGAAGGCGATGACCTTCTACAACAAGGCGACCGGCGACGAACAGATCGCGCTGGTCAAGGGCAGGATCGATCCCGACAAGCCGACGCTGGTGCGGATGCACACGGCGTCGTTCTTCGTCGACATGTTCGGCGAGGAATCGGAACGATCGGGGCTGCTGTCGCGCTCGATGGAGATGATCGCCGAGGAGGGCGCGGGAGTGATCGTGGTGATCAACCGCCCGATGAAGGATTCGGTGACGCGCTTCATCAAGCTGCGCGGCGAGGGCAAGGGCGCCGGCGCGCCCGAGGTCGAGGAATTGCGCGATTACGGCGTCGGCGCGCAGATCCTCGCCGAACTCGGGGTCGAGGAGATGATCCTGCTCAGCAACACGCACCATGCGCTGGTCGGGCTGGAGGGATACGGCCTGTCGATTGTCGCCGAGCGCCCGATCCCCGGCACGGGAGGGGAATGATGGCGAAGCTGCTGATCGTCGAGGCACGCTTCTACGACCATCTGAACGACCTGCTGCTGGCGGGCGCGCGCGTCGCGATCGAGCAAGGGGGGCATACGCACGAGACGATCACCGTGCCCGGGGCGCTCGAAGTGCCCGGCGCGGTCGCGCTGGCGGCGGAGAGCGAGGAGTATGACGGGTATGTCGCGCTCGGCGTCGTGATCCGGGGCGAAACGTATCATTTCGAGATCGTCGCAGGCGAAAGCGCGCGCGGGCTGATGGCCTTGTCGATGGATGGGCTGGCGATCGGCAACGGCATCCTGACC
>JALYTP010000310.1 GCA_030854225.1 Pseudomonadota bacterium | reverse complement strand
GGTGCAATTGGCGAGCGCGCGCGACACCTTGCTGCGCGTGCGCACGGCGACGTTCGATAACTTGGCGGAGGCGATCGGCGTGTTCGCCGCCGATGGCCGACTGCAATTGTGGAACAACAAGTTCCGATCGCTGTGGGGGTTCGACGAGACGCTGCTGTCGACGCACCCGCGCGTCGATGCGCTGGCCGCGGCGATCGGGCCCAAGCTGTCCAACCCGTCGCGCGCGTCGCTAATCGGCGACCTGGTGCGCGCCGCCACGATCGAGCGACAGACACGGGGCGGGCGGGTGTCGCTGGCCGATGGGCGGCATTTCGAGTTCGCGGCGGTGCCGTTGCCCGATGGGAACGGCCTGTTCACGATGCTCGATGTGTCGGACAGCCGGCGGATCGAGCAGGCGCTGCGCGATCGCAACGAAGCGCTGGAAGCGGCGGACCGGGTGAAGACCGCGTTCGTCGCCAACATGAGCTACGAACTGCGCACCCCGCTCACCTCGATAAGCGGGTTCGCCGAGATGTTGAGCGAGGGCTATGCCGGCAAGCTGAGCAAGGATGGCGACGCATACGTCACCGCGATCCTCGATTCGGTCGAGCGGCTCGGGACGTTCGTCGATGAGGTGCTGGACCTGACGCAGTCGGACGGGCGCGCGGATGGGGAGGCGGGTGCGGGCAAGCCGGTCGAGGTCGATCTGGAGGCCGCGGCGCGGGCCGGGGCCGATGCGCTGGCGCCTTCCGCGCGACGCAAGAAGATCGATTTCGCGCTCGAGATCGGTGCCTCGACCGGGTCGGTGCGCGGCGATGCCGATCGGTTGCGGCGCGTGGTCGAGCATCTGCTGCGCCATGCGGTCGCGGGCACCAACGAAGGCGGGCGCGTGCTGCTGCATACCGATGGCACGGCGGCGACGGCGCGGATCGTGGTGTCGGACGACGGCAAGGGAATGACCGCCGACATGGTAGCGCGCGCGTTCGACCGGTTCGCCGAGCCCGGCATCACCGCCGACGGCGAGCGTGCGCTCGGCCTCGCGCTGCCGTTCGCCAAGCAGGTGATCGAGGCGCATGGCGGGACGATCGATCTGGTATCCGAGCCGGGCGAGGGCACGTTCGTCACGGTGACGCTGCCGCGCGGGGCCCGCCCGGCGTGAAGCGCACGCGATGAGGCTGACGGATGTAGCCGCGACCGAGGCGTTGGGCGCTGCTCTGGCAACGGTCGTGCGTGTGGGCGATGTCGTCACCCTGTCCGGGCCGCTGGGGGCGGGGAAGACGAGCCTTGCGCGCGGGCTGCTCGGCGCGCTCGGCCTGGCGGGTGACGCGCCGAGCCCGACCTTCGCCATCGTCCAGCCCTATGCCCCTCCCGAAACACGGTTTCCGGTGCTGCATGTCGATCTGTACCGGATCGAACGCGCGGCGGAGATCGAGGAACTCGGGCTCGACGATGCACGGCGCGACGCGCTGCTGGTGATCGAATGGCCCGAGCGTGCCGGCGCGCACTGGGGCGATGCGCTGGCGCTCACCCTGTCGCCGACGCCGGACGGCGCGCGTACCTTGACAGCGCAGGTGCCCCCCGCTTGGGAGGGGCGATGGCCGCCGCAATGATTCCTCCCGCCGCCTCGCCCGATTTCCTCGCCCGCAACGGCTGGGGCGGGGCCGCGATCCTGCCGCTTGCCGGCGATGCGTCCTTCCGTCGATATTTCCGCATTGTCGATGCCGATCGGCGCGCGGTGCTGATGGACGCGCCGCCGCCGCACGAGGATCCGGTGCCCTTCCTCGATGTCGCGCGCTGGCTAAACGTGCACGGCTTTGCCGCACCGGTGATCCTCGCCGTCGATCTTGCTCTCGGGCTAGTGCTGATCGAGGATTTCGGCGATATCCGGATGCGCGAGACGGTCGATGCCGACGCGACCCGCGAAAGCGCACTCTATGCCGCGGCGATCGACGTGCTGGTCGATCTGCACCGCCACCCGGCGGGCAATTTCCCGCCCTACGACCACGCCGTGCTGCGCCGCGAGGCCGATCTGCTGGTCGACTGGTATTGCCCCGCCGTCGGGATCGACGCCGACATTGCGGGTTATCACGCGGCGTGGGATGCGGTGTTCGACCGGGCGCTCAGCGATCGGCCGGTGACGGTGCTGCGCGATTATCACGCCGAAAACCTGATGCTGCTGGAGGGCGCGGACCGGCTCGGGCTGCTTGATTTCCAGGACGCGCTCGCCGGCCATGCGGCATACGACCTCGTCTCGTTGTTGCAGGATGCGCGGCGCGATGTGCCGCCCGCGATCGAGGCGGGGATGCTGGCGCGCTATCTCGACCGGGCGAAGCCGGCGGGAGATTTCGACGCGGCGTACCATGTGCTCGGCGCGCAGCGGAACGCGAAGATCGTCGGCATTTTCACCCGCCTGTGGCAACGCGACGGCAAGCCGCGTTATCCCAGCCTGTGCCCGCGCGTCTGGCGCTATCTCGAGCGCGACCTGGCGCATCCGGCGCTCGCGCCGGTCAAGGCATGGTTCGATGTCGCGATCCCGCCCGACAAGCGGGGCGACCCGATGGCGATCGGCGGAAAGTGACGACAAAGCGCACCCTCGCGATCCGCCCCGACCCCGGCGCGCGCGTGCCGCAAACCGCGATGGTGATGGCGGCGGGGCTGGGCAAGCGCATGCGCCCGCTCACCGCGACGCGGCCCAAGCCGCTGGTCGAGGTGGCGGGGCGCACGCTGCTTGATTA
>JALYTP010000309.1 GCA_030854225.1 Pseudomonadota bacterium | reverse complement strand
CTCCGCCACTTCCAGCGTCACGCGAGCCGCCGTCTCGCCGCCGCGCGGCTCCCGCCTGGTCCACAGGATGACGCTGTCGGGGCGCGGATCGCCCGAGGCGACGCCTTGCGGAAACCGCGCGCTCGCCTCCCGCCACCCGCTGGCCGATCCGCGCGGCGCTGCTGCGAAGACCGGCACCGCGCCGATCGCAAGCGCCGCCGCGATGATCTGCCGGCGGTGGAGAAGGGTCGTGGTCATGCGTAATTCCCGTTGGATGCGTGTCGGCGTCAGTATCAATCTCGCGCGTTTTTCCCGAGTTGCGGCAGCGCAACCACCCATGCCTCTACCGCGCGCGTATCCGCAATGTCGCCATCGAACGTCGCCACAGGGGCGAACGGCCCCAATCGGCGCGGCGCCGATGGTGCCAATGCTTGTAGAGTCGAAAAGACCGAGAAACCCGACGGCAGGACGATCTGCCGCACTTCGGTGTAATGCGTGCAGGCATCGGTGGTCTGGCCAACCTGTAGCGCGCCAAGATGGAGGTAATCATCGGTCACCGCCAGGCACGAGCTGAAGCACGCATTGTCGGTCAACAGCACCAGCCTGCCGCGCATCGCCGGCGCGACGGCGGCGCGATCGGCCGGCGCCCGCGCCGCCATGTCGCGGCAACTGACCGGGCCGGTGAACGCGGCCTTGGCCGCCGAGGCGGCTTGCGCCTTGGCCTTGATGTCGCCGATCACCTTGACGAATTCGGGGCCGCGCACCGGGCCAAGTTCGACCAGGAATTTATCGAGCTGCGCGATATTGCCGGGCGACGCGCGCCAGACATCGCCGCAATCGTCCTGATCCTCCCCGCCGAGCCGCGCCGCGACATAGGCGTCACCCAACAGGCTCTGTGCGATCTGGCGCCCGAACAGCGATCCGCCGCCGCCATTGCCGCGCAGATCGAGCACCACGAAGTCCGCCTGGCGCATCGCTTCCTTCTGCGCTGCGACCTGTGCGACCACTGCGGGCGCACCGGTATCGAGGCTCTGCAGCGCGATCCAATACCCCCTGCCCGCCTTGCGCACCCCGAACCCGGCCGCACCCGATCCGGTCAGCGCGGCGATCCGCGGCATCAGCACGTCGCGGCGCAGCGACCGCCAGCTCAGCGTCAACGTGCGGGTCGCCCCGCCATTGGTGAAACGACACGCTTTCGGCTTGGGCACGAACGGATTGCCCGCATTGACCAGCAGCCACGGCGCCGCCTGGATCTGCTGCGCGCCGACCGACCAGTCGATCATATAGGTGCCGAGCGAGCGCCGCCCGAAATCGTCGACCGGCATGCCGTCGCAATCGACCAGCTGCCAACCGCGCAACGGCGTGGCGGGATCGTCCGGATCTTCGTCCGCGACGATCCAGCGATCACCCCTTTTGGCGATCAGCAACCCGGCCCAGTTCAGCCGCGCGGGCAAATAGAGCGGTCGCGACCAGATATGCCCGTCCCCGAAGCCGTCGGCATAGCGCGCCAACACCGCCTGATACCCTTCATAGCTGGTGACCGACGCCGCCTGGGCGAGCGCGTCGCGATATCCGCGTTCCAGCGCATCGATGAACGCCGTGTCGTGGAGCGCCGGCACGGCACCGGGGTGGTTCTGCGCCAGCAGGTCGTGCGCCGCGCGCAGATCGCCCTCCGCCGCCTGGCGCCACTGCACCGGCGAAACCAGCGGCGCGCCCGGCGACGCATCGGCGGCGCGGCATGGCACCGATGCCACGGCGACAAGCGCGACCAGGACCGCCACCGCCACCCGCAAACAGCGCCGCGCCGGGCGTGCCGACCATCGTGGGATCATCGCAGTGACGGGCGACACATCCGCATCCAAAATCACCGCCGACGCTCCTCTCGATTGTCTTGACGATACGCCCCGGCGCGCGCGGCGATGGCATCCGTTGCCACGGGTAGCTCTGTCACCGAAATCTATGATCGACGTCGGTAGATTCACGCCGATGCCGGTCACGATCAAAAAGCACCAACGACCTTGCGGGCATAACGAACGACACCGCAATTGGCCCGATGCCGTTCCCCGATGTGGTACTGCCCAAGGGGAGCCCGATTTGCGAAGGGGCATTCGGCGCAGGGTGACGATCGGGATTGGGCGGTCGGCATTCCAGTGACGCGACGGATTGGGGAAACGATGAAGACTACATTGATCCGCCCGGTCGAAAGGGCCGATGAAGGCCGCTGGCGATCGCTGTGGCATGGGTACAATCAGTTTTACGGCGCCGATTTGTCCGACGAGATCACGAACCACACCTGGCAGCGGTTGCTCGATCCCGCATCGCCGCTATTCTGCCGCGTCGCCGAATATGACGGCGCGGTGGCGGGGTTCGTCCACGGCGTGCTGCACGAGGGGACGTGGACGACCGCGCCGTCCTGTTATCTGGAGGATCTGTTCGTCGATCCCGACATGCGCCGTCGCGGTATCGCGCGCCTGTTGATCCACGACCTGACGGCGACCTGCGTCGCCAAAGGCTGGTCGCGCCTGTATTGGCATACCGACCGCGATAACCCTGCTCGCGCGCTGTACGACAAGTTCGCCAGTGCCGACAATTTTGTGCGCTACCGGCTCACCTTCCCGGCGGCGCGCCGTGGCGAATGAGCCGATGCGCCGGGGGGCGTCCATCTCGATGATCCTTGCTCGAACGGCGCTGGCGATCGCGGCGTCCGTCGCGATTGCCGCTGGCGCCCGCGCGGCGGACCTGCCC
>JALYTP010000039.1 GCA_030854225.1 Pseudomonadota bacterium | reverse complement strand
AAACACGATCGTGCGGTGCGCGGCGAAGCGCTCGGGCGTCTCTCCCATGGTGCGCGTCTCGACCGTGTCGTAGCGATAGGGATGATCGGCGATCGGATGGAAATCGGCCAGCGCGGGCTGCCCGGCGATCAGCGCGGGGGCGGCCAGCCAGAATGGCTTCACGCGGTCCGGCGTCCGACCGAATGCGCCGCCCATACAGTGGCGATGACGAGCAAGGTGCCGACGAGCTGATGCGCGGCGGACATCGCGATCGGCACCCCCATCATCACCGTGCCGATGCCGAGCAAAATCTGGATGCCGACCGCAACATGCAGCGCGATCGACGCGCGCCGGTCCCCCGTATCCCGCGCCTTGCGCGCCAGCACGACGATCCCCGCGAGGACGATCCACGCCCACCAGCGGTGGACGAAATGCACGATCGCCGGGTCATCGAACAAGGCGTCGACAAAGGATCGCCCGGCCTGGGTCGGCGCAGGGAAGACGGTGCCGTTCATCAGCGGCCACTGATCGGTCACCAGCCCCGCCCGCAGCCCGGCCATAAAGGCGCCGAACATCAACTGCACGAACAGCAGCGCGCCGACGATGGCACTCATCGGGGTCAGCCGTGCCGGCCGCGACAGCCGCGAACGATCGAGATCGCGCAGATCGAGCGCGGTCCACACGATGCCCGACAGCGTGAACAGCGCGGTGAGCAGATGCACCGCGAGCCAGCCGTGGCTGACCTCGACCTGCCCCGGTTTCAACCCGGATTTGACCATCCACCAGCCGAACGCGCCCTGCAGCCCGCCCAGCGCGAGCAGCGCGACCAACCGCCACGCATAGCCGCGCGGGATCTGCCGCCGCACGGCGAACCACACGAGCGGCACGAAGAACGCGACTCCGATCAGCCGCCCGATCAGGCGGTGAAGATATTCCCAGAAGAAGATGTGCTTGAACTGCGCCAGCGCCATGCCGGCATGGATTGCGGCATATTGGTCGATCCGGCGGTAATTGGCGAATTCGGCCTGCCACGCCGCCTCGCTCAGCGGGGGGATGGCGCCGCTGATCGGGTTCCACTGCGTGATCGACAGCCCCGATTCGGTCAGCCGCGTGATCCCACCGACGACGACCATCGCCACGATCACCGCCGCGACCGCGAACAGCCAGTTCGATAACGCGCGCGGCTTGACGGGGGAGGGCGCCGAGGAAGTCTGAAGCATGGCGCGCCCTTAGCGCAGTGTGCCGAGCCAGTCGATGATCGCGGCTTCAAGCGCGATGCGGTGATCCGACCAGCTGTGATCGGTCGCGGCGTGGAACGTCGTCACCGTGCCGCCCGCCTTGCGCACGGCAGCGGCAAGCGCATCGTCCATCGGCGCGAGGCCGTCGTCGGCGGTCAGCACGAACAGCGGGCGCTTGGCGATGGCGGCGGCATCGGGCACCGTCATGTTCTTGTCCGCATCGTCGGCGAACTCCTTCGCCTCCGCCTCGCGGGTGGTGACGAGCGTTTCGGCATTGTCGTCGATCAGCTTGAGCAAGTCGGCGCGAGGGGTCTTGCCGATCACGCCGACGTCGCCCAGCGAGATAAGCGCCGCGCCGAGCAGACGCGAATCGTGCGCGATCGTCTTGGCCGATACCCAGGCGCCCATGCTGTGCCCGGCGATGGCGATCCGCGCGGCATCGGCGCCGAGCATCGCGGCATGCGCCGGATGGCGCAGCCACGCGATCACGGCTGCGGCATCTTCGGGATTGTGGGCGAAGCTGAACGTGCCCGGGCTGCCCCAGGAGCCGCGATAATTGAAGGTGACGACGATCCACCCCGCGCGCCGCACCGCCTGCGCCAGATCGAGGTTCTTCTCGTTGCCCGGCCAGCCGTGGCACAGCACGAGCACCGGATGCGGCCCGGCGCCTGTCGGCACATAGGCGATGGCGTTGATCGCCACCCCGCCGCTCGGGATGTGCAACACCTCCATCCGCGCGGGATGCGCGGCGTCGGGCGCGGGATCGGTATAGATGGCGGGCGGAATCGACGGTGGCGCGGCGTTGGCGGCGGCGATCGCAAGCGCGACGGCGTACAGGCTGACCATCGATATTCCCCCTCTGACGACGCGGGTGTAGCCGACATGGCGGGCGTCGAACAGCGAGCCCGTAAATTCGCTAATGTTATATTGTAACTTCGCGATCGACCTGCCATATGGCGCGCGACAATGACGGTCCATGTTCATCCCCATTCTCCCGCGATCGCCTGGATCGAGGCGCGGTCCGACCGGTTGGCGATCGGGCTGTCGGGGCTGTGCGCGATCCACTGCATAGCCACCTCGGTGTTGCTCGCGCTCGCTTCGACCGCGGGCGGATTGCTGCTCAACCCGGCGATCCACGAGGTCGGGCTGACGATGGCGATGGTGATCGGCGCGGTCGCCCTCGGGCGCGGGGTGCTGCGCCACGGCTACATGCTGCCCGCGGCGGTCGGCGCGGCGGGGCTCGGCGTGATGGCGGGGGCGATCTCGCTGCCGCACGAAGGTGGGGCGGAGACGGCGTGGACGATCATCGGCGTCGCGCTGCTGGCGCTGGGCCACGATCTCAATCGCCGCGCGACCTACTGAGTCGCGGCCTTGTCCGGCGCAGTGCTAGCGCCTACGTTTCGGCGATGGCCGCACACTCTCACGCGCATCACGAGCCCCAGGGGGCCGATCTGGCACACGCCGCGCAAGCGACGCTGGAAAAGGCGGGCGAGCAATGGACCGCGATGCGCGCGAGCATCTTCGATGCGCTGGCGCGGTTCGACAAGCCGGCCTCCGCCTACGATATCGCCGAGGCGGTTTCGAAAGCGGAAGGGCGCCGCGTCGCCGCCAACAGCGTGTACCGCATCCTCGATCTGTTCGTGGGCAAGAACCTGGCCCGCAAGGTCGAAAGCGCCAATGCCTATGTCGCCAACGCGCACCCCGATTGTCGGCACGACTGCATCTTTCTGGTGTGCGACAAATGCGGGCAGACGACGCATCTCGACAATGACGTGCTGACGACGAGCGTGCGCACGGCGGCGCAAGAGGCGGGTTTCGTGCCCGAGCGCCCGGTGATCGAGGTACGCGGCGTGTGCGCCGACTGCGCCTAGTCCAGCCGGCGCCTTCGCTAGATCACGTATTCGACGGTTTTCTTTTGCGTTTCGGCGTCGGCCGCAGCGGAGCGTTTTTCGACGATCTGGCGGTTCAGGCGCATCACCGTTCGGCTGCCGGTTGTCGTGAACACGCTTGGCAGGAGGCCGTGGATCAGGCTGGCGATACCGCCGCCGATCATCCTCAATCCGAACCGCGATGCGACGCCGAAATGTTCGGCATAGCTTTCACCCACCGATTCGGGATGATCGAGGAACAGGCGGCGGAGCATCGTTCGGGCCTCTCGTTGTAGCGATCGCGAACCTCTATCGTCGCGCGCGCTCAGTTTCCAGCCTTGTCGCCCACCAGACGCAGAATATCGGCGGCGAGCAGGCTGAGCGTATCGTCGCGCGCGCCCATCACCACGATCCGGTCGCCCGCTCTGGCCTCCGCGGCGAGATACGCGGCGGCGGCGTCGCGGTTCGCGATGTGCAGCGCGTGCGCGCTGCCCGCGACGAGATCGGCGACGATATCCGCGCTCGTCACTTCGCGCGCCACGGTGCCGCCCTGATAGACCGGATCGGGCAATACCAGCACGTCGTCGGGTGACAGCTTGTCGCGCAGTGCCGTGACCAGTTCGCGCCGCATCACCTTGAGCGGGCCGTAACCGTGCGGCTGGAACAGCAACAGCAGGCGGCCGGGAAAAGCGTGCAGCGTATCGAGCGTCGCGCCGATCTTGTCGGGGTTGTGCCCGAAATCGTCGATCACGCTGACTCCCGCCGCCGCGCCGACCAGCTCCATCCGCCGCCTCAGCCCCACGAACCCGCCGATCGCGCGCGCCGCGTCGGCCAGCGACACGCCTGCCGCGCGCACCGCGCCAATCGCGGCGAGCGCGTTGGCTACGTTGTGCGCCCCCGGCACCTGGAGCGCGACATGGGTGGTGTTCGCGCCATCGGTCAGGTCGAAGGCGATGCCGAACGGTTGAGGCGCCAAATGGGTCGCGACCAGATCGGCGGTGCCGCCGATCGAAAAGGTCGTCACCCGATCGCGCGGTAACGCGGCAGCGAGCGCCGCGCCGTCGGCATTGTCGATGTTGACCACCGCCGTATCGGCCCCGGCGATGAACGCACCGAACAGCGCGCGCAGCTCGTCCAGCGATTTGTGATCGAGGCTGACATTGTTGAGCACGGCAATCGCGGGCCGGTACAGCGCGATCGATCCGTCGCTTTCGTCCACTTCGCTGACGAACGCCTCGCTTTTGCCGACCAGTGCGCTGGCGAACGGCGTGTCGTCGCCGACGAAATTCTTCATCACCGCCCCGTTCATCACCGTGGGGTCGCGCCCCGCGTCATGGAGGATCCAGCCGATCATCCCGGTTACGGTCGATTTGCCCGAAGTGCCGGCAACGCCGATCGGCAGCGCGCTGGCGTTGAACAGCGAGGCGAGCAGGTCGGCGCGGGTCATGCGCAATGCACCGACGCGATCGGCGGCGATCATGTCCGGCACGCTCGCCTCGATCGCGGCGGAGGCGACGACGATCTGGTCGGGCGAGGTGATGCCGCTGCCGTCCTGCGCGAACAGGGAAACGCCCTTGGCGCGCAGATCGTCGAACTTGCGCGGCAGGCGCCCCGCGTCGAGCGTCCGGTCCGATCCGGCGACGCGTTCGCCGCGCCCGGCCAGGATCATCGCCAGCGGCATCATGCCGCTGCCGCCGATGCCGACGAAGAAGTACGATTTGCCGTGCGCCACGCCGCCGCGCTATCGCGTGGCCGGGCGGGGAGCAAGCGCTGCCCGACGAAGCGAGGGAATGACGACGTGAAGATCGGAGTCTGCGCGCCGGCCAACCGGCTCGATCCCGCCAAGGCCGCGAAGGTCTCGGCGCTGGTCTCGCGCGATTATCCCGGCGTCGATCTGGTGGTGCACCCGCAATGCTTCCTCGACGACGGGGCGCATTTCGCCGGGCCCGACGACGCGCGCGCCGCCGCGTTCCTGGAGCTTGCCAACGATCCCGGCATCGATGCGATCTGGTTCGCGCGCGGCGGCTACGGCTCCAACCGCATTCTCCACACCGTGCTGCCGCAATTGACCGACGCCGCGCGGCGCAAGACGTATCTCGGCTATTCGGACATCGGGTTCGTGCTCGGCGCATTGTATGCGGCGAAGATCGGCCATCCGGTGCACGGCCCGATGGTCAGCGATATCGCGCGGGGCGGCGGCGCGGCGGCGGTGGCGCGCTCGCTCGACTGGCTGGTGAAGAAGGATCGGCAGGGGTTCGAGCCGGGGCTCGATGACCGCCCGGCGGCGGCGTTCAACCTGTCGATCCTCACCACGCTGATCGGCACGCCGTGGTTGCCCGATTTGACCGATCATGTGCTGATCGTCGAGGAGGTGTCGGAGGCGCTCTACCGCGTCGACCGTATGTTGTTCCAGCTTGCTCACGCCACCCAGCTCAAGGGCATTGCCGGGGTGCGGATGGGCCGCGTCACCGATATCCAGCCCAACGTTCCCGCCTGGCGCGGCGACGTCGACACGATGATCCGCCGCTGGTGCGCCGAGGGCGGGTTCGCCTATCTTGGGCCCGCCGACATCGCGCACGACGCGGCCAACAAGATCGTGCCGTTCGGCATCGCGTAACCTCTCGCGGGGACTCGCGCCGTGCGCGCGCTTGCCTATATCGGTGGGTGCGGCATAAGCCCGCGCCACGCATCCAGCAGAAAGCACCCGCCTCGCCATGTCCGTAATGTTCCGCATCACGCTGCCCGACGGTTCCGTCCGTGAGGTAGCCCCGGGGACCACCCCGGCGGACATCGCGCGCGCGATCGGCCCGGGGCTGGCCAAGGCGGCGCTGGCGGCGAAGGTCGACGGTGAGGTGCGCGATCTCAACCGTCCGCTGGAGGGCGACGCCAGCCTCGCGCTGGTAACGGCGCGCGACGAGGCGGACGCGCTCGAACTGGCGCGGCACGATTATGCGCATGTGCTGGCGGAGGCGGTGCAGACCCTGTTTCCGGACACGCAGATCACGTTCGGCCCCTCGACCGACGACGGTTTCTATTACGATTTCGCCCCCAGAGACCGTCCCTTCACCGAGGAGGACCTCCCCGCGATCGAGGCGGAGATGCGCGCGATCATCGCCAGGGACGAGCCGCTGATCCGTGAAGTATGGCGCCGCGAGGATCTGATCGCGCGCTGGCGTGCGAAGGGCGAGACCTTCAAGGCCGAATGGGCCGCCGAATTGCCCGAGGGGGAGGAATTGACGGTCTACAAAGCCGGCAACGGGGACGACGCCTGGCTCGACATGTGCCGTGGTCCGCACCTCGCATCGACCGGAAAACTCGACCAGCAAGCCTTTAAATTAACGCGTGTTTCCGGTGCCTATTGGCGCGGCGATCAGAACAATGCGATGCTCAGCCGCATCTACGGCACGGGCTGGCTCAACAAGAAGCAGCTCGATCAGCATTTGTTCCGGCTGGAGGAGGCGGGCAAGCGCGATCACCGCAAGATCGGGCAGGAGATGGACCTGTTCCACCTCCAGGCCGAGGCGCATGGCAGCGTGTTCTGGCATCCCAACGGCTTCGTCATCTACCGCGCGCTGGAGGCCTATATGCGCCGTCGGCTGGATGCGGCAGGGTATCTCGAGGTCAAGACGCCGCAGATCATGGACGCGCGCCAGTGGGAGCAATCCGGGCATTGGGGCAAATACCGCGAGAACATGTTCGTCATCCCTGACGAGGTGCCCAATACCGGGGACGAAGGCCCGGTCGTGTCCGACAAGGCCGAGTGGATGGCCTTGAAGCCGATGAACTGCCCCGCGCACGTGCTGATCTTCCGTCAGGGGATCAAATCGTACCGCGATCTGCCGCTGCGCCTCGCCGAGATGGGCTGTTGCCACCGCAACGAGCCGCATGGCGCGCTCCACGGCCTGATGCGGGTGCGCCAGTTCACGCAGGACGACGGGCATATCTTCTGCCGCGAGGACCAGATTGTCGATGAGATCGCGCAATTCTGCGACCTGCTCGACGTGGTCTACAAGGATCTCGGCTTCGCCGATTATCAGATCAAGCTGGCGCTGCGCCCCGACAAGCGGTTCGGGACGGACGAAATGTGGGACTGGTCCGAGCAATCGATGCGCGACGCGGTGAAGGCCACGGGGCGCGACAATGCCGATTGGGGCTGGGAGGAATTACCTGGCGAAGGAGCATTTTACGCCCCGAAGCTCGAATTCCATCTCACCGATGCGATCGGCCGGACATGGCAGGTCGGCACGATCCAGACCGATACCGTGCTGCCCGAGCGACTCGACGCGAGCTATGTCGGCGATGACGGCGAGCGCCACCGCCCGGCGATGCTCCACCGCGCGATCCTGGGCAGTTACGAGCGCTTCATCGGCATCCTAATCGAGCATTATGCCGGTCGCTTCCCCCTCTGGCTCGCGCCGGTGCAGGCGGTGGTGGCGACGATCGTGTCGGACGCCGACGATTATGCGAACGAGGTCGCGGCGAAGCTGGCGGCGGCGGGCATCCGCGTCCAGAGCGACCTGCGCAACGAGAAGATCAACTACAAGGTGCGCGAGCATTCGCTGGCGAAAGTCCCCAATCTGCTCGTCGTCGGCAAACGCGAGGCGGAGGAAGGGACCGTCGCGCTGCGCCAATTGGGATCCGAGCGGCAGCAGTTCCTGACGCTCCATGCGGCAATCGCGCAACTCGCGCAGGGCGCGTTGCCGCCCGATCTCGCCGGATAGCCGTCGGGGTGCCCGAAATCACGCGCCACGCCGCCGGTCAGCGGTTGAACCGGCACGGCCACCGCGACGGCTATGCCGCAATCGTGTTGTCGGGCGGTTATGTCGAGGCGGGGCAGGGCGCGCGGGTGCGGGCGGCGGCGGGCGACGTGATCCTTCACGATCGTTTCGATCGTCATCAGGACCGGTTCGGCGGGAACGGCGCGGTGGTGCTCAACCTCCCGCTGTCGCGGCCGGTGACGTGGCGCACCGGGCGCATCGATGACGCCGACACGCTGGTGCGCGTGGCCGGTCATGATCCCGGTGCGGCCGCGATCCTGCTCGATGCCGTGGTACGGCCGACGGGGTTCGCGCTGACGGACTGGGTCGATCAACTGGCCGAGGGGCTATCGGGGGACAATGTCATGACGCTGGCGGCGTGGGCCGATCGGTTCGGTCTGCGCCCCGCCTCGCTCAGCCGCGGTTTCGCGCTGGCTTACGGCGTGTCACCGAAACGATATCGGTACGAACAGCGTGCGCGGCGGGCCGTCCAGGCGCTGTCGGGGTGGCGCGACCCGCTCTCGCGCCTGGCCGCCACGCTGGATTTTGCCGATCAGGCGCACATGACACGCGCGGTCGTGGCGCTGACCGGGATGGCGCCCGGTTCATTACGGGCAAAGTCCGTTCAAGCCGGGGAGCTCAGGCATCGGTAAGAAGGCCGCATGAACCGTCGCCATTTTCTCACCGTCAGCGCAGCAGCGATCGCCGCCGCCAGCTTGCCCATGCCGCTTCTGTCGCAGGGCAGGCCGCCGATGATCACCCGGTGGAATGTGCTCGAATCCGAAGGATATGACGCGATCGCGTTCCTCGGCGCGTTGTCGGGCGGTGCGCTCTACCGCGCCACCTACGCCGCCGATGCCGATGCCTTCTCGCCCAAACTGCCGGCGGCGATCCGCGCCGACATTACGGCGTTGACCGAGGAGGCGGACAAGCAGGGGTTCGGATTGCTGTGGCCCGGGCTCGCCAACCTGCTCAGCTACACGAGCATCACGACGCTCGATTCGGTCATCGCCGTGCTCGGCGATCTGGAAGCTCGCATTCGGTCAGCATTCCTGAAAAACCCGGCCCGCGATGAAAAGGATTGGGCGTGGGTTGTCGCGCATGCGACGCGGCTTCGCGCCGTATTCATCGCGATGCGGGATGCCGGCTTTCCCGCCTTCCGCCGCGAACGGATCGGATCGACCATCGCCGCTCGAATTACCGAAGTGTCGCAGGGATTGGCGGGCTATGACGTCATACGCTGGCAGGAAAAGCTGACCGGCCGCTCCTTCGATCCGACGATCACCGTGGTCCTGATGTATTTCTCCAAGCCGCACGGCGTGAGCCTGCGCGGCCAGACCTTCCTCCAGGCGGCGGATTACGACACCGCGACGACGGTGCGGATCGCCGCGCACGAGATGCTGCATCCGCCGTTCCCGATGGAAGGGCCGGTGGCGACGGCGGCGATCGCCGCGCTCAACGCCGATCCGC
>JALYTP010000308.1 GCA_030854225.1 Pseudomonadota bacterium | reverse complement strand
GGCGGCGATCTCCTCGCCGCTTTCCAGCACGACGCCCACGGCCGTTCCGCCATCGACCAGCACCTTGGCGACCGGCGCCTCCAGGCTGATCTCGACGCCCAGATCCACGCAAGCCTGCGCCATATAATGCGTGATCGCGCCCATCCCGCCGACCGAATGGCCCCACGCGCCCTTCTTGCCGTTGACCTCCCCGAAGACGTGGTGGAGCAGGACATAGGCCGAGCCGGGCGTATCGGGGCTGGCATAATTGCCGACCACCGCGTCGAACCCGAACGCGGCCTTGATATAGTCGTTCTCGTACCAGCCGCCCAGGAAATCGCGCGCCGATTTGACGAACAGATCCATCACGTCGCGCTGCGCTTCGATGGTCATCCCGGCGAGCCGCTTGCCCTGCGCGGCGGCGGCGAGCAGCGCGCGGAGACCGCCGCCGGCATTGGGCGGGGTTTTCAGCGCCATGTCGCGCAGCACCGCGGCGACGCGCTCGAGCGCTTCCTCATAGTGCGGGAAGGTATCCGCGTCCTCCCGGCTGTAGCGCGCGAATTCGGCGCGGGTGCGCGCCTCGCCCCCGCCGAGCATCAGGTAACCGCCGTCGTGCGGCAGGAAATTGCTGATCGTGCGCTCGATGACGCGCCAGCCGCGCTCGTGCAGGCGCATGTCGCGGATGATCTTGGGGCGGAGCAGGCTGACGGTGTAGCTCGCCGTCGAATTGCGAAAGCCGGGGTGGAATTCCTCGGTCACCGCCGCGCCGCCGACGACATGGCGGCGTTCGAGCACGCGCACCTTCAGCCCGGCGCGCGCGAGGTAGAACGCGCAGACGAGGCCGTTATGCCCGCCACCGATGATGAGGGCGTCGTATCGTCTGGTCATGCCATTCCCTCGACAGAGCGCGGGCGCCTCGACCATCCCGGCGCCGGCGCGCGGTGCTGGCGCGCTTCGGGGATCAATCCGCGTATCTTGGCGGCGAAGCTGCGCAGGCACACCTCGCTCGATCCGATCGGGCCGGCGGTGTAGCTGCTGCTCGCCATCCCTCGCTGGACGCGCTCGATCAGCCAGGTATCCTCGGCATTGACCACGCGGTTGATCCGCCAGTTGGCATAGCGCACCAGCTTCATCTCGCGGCGCCTGTCTTCGGGCGTGAAGGCGTCCGGTAGCGCAAAAGCCATTTCGCGCAGGAGGCACGTCGTCGGGGTTAGCGGCAGCCATTGCATGAAATCGATCTGGTCGGCGTAGAGATCGAACGCCATGTTGGGCCACAGCTTGTAATAGAGCCACCGCCGCTGGCTTGCTTCGGGCAAATGGTTCACGCGCGGCAGGTGCTGCTGGTAGAAGCGCTCAGACAGATTGTCCGAGGGGCGATCGACGATCTCGCCCGACATCCTGTCCACCCATGGCCGCGCCTCGATCGCGTAGCTCTTGCCGAACAGGCGCGTCAGCCCGTCATGCGCGACGGGGATGTGCAGATTGTCGGAATAATTGTCGCCGACATTCTTCCAGTTGACTGCGCGCTCGCGCAGTCGGAGCGGGCTGATCGTGCGCATCTCCTCGAACCGGTAGGGCGCGATCTCATCATCGTACGGCGCCATCATCTCGGCGACCGAGGGCCCGTCACCTTCCAGCCGGACGAACACGAACCCGCGCCAGATCTCGACCGCGACGCCGGCGAGGCCGTTATCCTCGAGCCGGAGCGCGGGGTAATCGCCCTTCATCGGTACGCCCGACAAGTGCCCGTCGGTTTCGTACACCCAGGCATGATAGGGGCAGACGAGCTTCTTCGCGCATCCCCGCGGCCCCTCGACCAGCCGCATCGCGCGGTGGCGGCAGACGTTGCTGAAACCACGCACCTCGCCGTCCGCGCCGCGCACCACGATCACGCTCTCGCCGAGATAGTCGATCGTGTGGAAATCACCCGGCTTTGCGAGATCGCCGACATGGCACACGATCTGCCACGACGGCCGGATGACGCGCGCACCTTCGACCGCGAAAAATTCCGGGTCGGTATAGGTCCAGCCCGGCAGGCTCCAGTCCGCGTCCGGATCCTGCGTCGCAACCGGGTCAGACTGCGCCTGCACGGCTATTTCGACAAATCGGTGAGCAGCGACAGGTAATAGGTGATGCCCGGCGCGATGTTCATGATCGGGGTGCGCTCGTTCAGCCCGTGGCTGAAATCCTCCGAATTCTTGAGGAAAGTCGGGCTGGCACCGTAGCTTGGGACGTGGTGATAGCGGAACCACATACTGTCGCTCGCGCCCGATGCCTGGCTCGGGAAGACGGGGACGTCGGGGTAGATGGTGCCGATTGCCTTATCGACCGCGGCGATGAAATCGGCGCGCATCGGCGATGCGTCGTTGGCGACCGATCCGACCGTCACGTCCTTGAACGTGACGCCCGGGTCTCCCACGACGCGTTCGAGTTCGGCCATGATCGCCGCCGGCTGGTGGCCGGGGAAGATGCGGCAATTGATGTTCGCGGTGGCGCGCTGCGGCAGTGCATTGAGCGCGTGCCCGCCGTTCACCATCGTCGCGACGCAGGTGGTGCCGATCCGCCCGACCGTGCTGGGATCGGCGGCGAGCGTGGCGATCGCCTTCTCGTCGGTCGGATCGACGACGAACGCTTTCAACGCGGCGCCGATCGCGGGTTCCTCGTAACGCGCCTCGGCGGCCAGCGCCGCGCGGGTCAGCGGGCTCAGCTCGGGCTTGAAGCGGTACGCGCCGATCTTGGTCAGTGCGT
>JALYTP010000307.1 GCA_030854225.1 Pseudomonadota bacterium | reverse complement strand
CGCAGCCGGACTGGATGGTTCCCCCAGGTGGAAAAGAGCGACTGTACGACGAGGCCCTGTTTCAGTGTGAAGGCGCCGCCCCCGACCCCGTCGATCGAATTGCGCAGGTTCTGGTAGTCGCCGATTGGCGCGGTGATCCCCACGCTGAAGGTGACCGAAGGTGCCCCGGTGTGGCTGTTTTCGTCGAGAACGCGATATTCGAGTTCGACGGGAAGGTCGGCGACGCCCGAGCCATGGCTATGGGCCTGATCGGTCCAGGTGCGCAGGAACGTGGGTAGAGCCTCGATCGTCAGCCGGTTTGTTATTCCGTATTTCATGACGACCACCGATTCGACGAGGCTGCTATCGTGCGCGACCGCCAGGTGATGGCCGTTACTATCATAAGCCCCGGTATGCTTCTCAAGGATGAAGTATGGTTCGAGTGCGAACGCGCCCGCTTTCGACAGCGCCGGCGACGAGGCTTCGAGCGAGCCGGTGAACCATTGCTTGTCCACGTTATCCAAGGGCTTTGGCGCGGCGTCGGGCACGGTCTGCGCCGCCGCCGTGCCGGCGATGGTGAGGGCGAGGAGCGCGAGCGCTGTGTTCGATCGCATCTTAATGCGCCGTTCCGGCGAGGCCAGGAAAGAGCACGAGGAGCGCACTTGCCATGCCGCCGACCGCGATCGCGACGACAATGAGGCCGAACACCTTTTCCGTGACGAGCAACGCCTGCGCTCCGATGAGGCGGGTGATCGGCGTCGCAACGAAATCAAGCGCGAGGATGATTGCCGCGTTGGCGAGGATGGCGATGGCAGCCGCGAGATAGACCGGGCGGGGCCCCGAGCCCCACGCGATGATGATCGAGAGAACACCCGGCCCGGCATAGATGGGAAAGCCGAGCGGCATGATGCCGACCGAAAATGGCGACGGTGCTGCCTTACCGGGATTGGCGCCGGCGGCGGGCACCCTGGTGTTCGACGCGGCGTGGAGATGATGGGTATCGGGCGTCGTGGCGTGCGCGGCGACGATGGGGGTTGGCGCGTTAAGCATCTGCCAGCCGATGACGGCGATAACTGCCATGCCCGCGACGCGGAGCGCCGGCACGCTGATGCCGAATACATCGAGCGCGGCTTGACCCGCGAACAGTGCGAGGAATCCGAAGACGAGGTAAGTGCCGGTCGCAACGAGGGCGGTCAGTCGACGTTGCCGTCCGGTCTGCCCGTCGGTCGCACCGATGAAGATCGGCAGGACGGCGATTGGTGCCGTGATCGCGAACAGCCCGACGATCATCGTCAGGAACACACCGTGGTTGATGCCGCTCACTTTGCCGCTCTTATTCGGCGGGGACGGGGCCGGCCGAAATGACCGGCGGGCGAGCAGCAAGCGGCTTCGTCTCGAACGGCTCAAAGTCAGAATCGGCGGCCTTCCAATCAGGCTTGTGGAAAAGGAAGATCACGACGGGAACGGCGGCGAAGGCCGCCGTGCCGACGACGAGGATGGCGACATAGGTGACCGGACTGCCGGTGCTGATCTGCGAGGGTGGTATGAAGCTGAAGAAGGTCGCGATGAGTGCGCCCGCAAGCCCGATCAGCCCAATGGCCCACATACCTATAATGCCGCCGGGGATTTTGAAGGGCCTCGGCTTGTCCGGCTGGCTATAGCGCAGGTGGATAGCGGCGATGTACATGATGAGATACATGAGTAGGTAGATGATCGTCGCCATCTGGCTCAGGAGTTGATAGGCTGATTGAACCGACGGCAGGATTGTGAATGCCGCGCAGAGCGCGGTGACCAGCGCGCCCTGGATAAACAGGATCGTGGTCGGCACCCCGTTTTTGTTTGTTTTCTGAAGCGCGTGGGGGAGATAGCCCGCCTTCCCGACCGCGAGGATACCGATCGACGGGCCGGCGACGATCACGCTCACTTGGCCAAGCACGCCGAAGGCCAGCATCCCCGCCATGACGTTGCCGAGCCAAGGCAGGCCGAACGCCGCCCAAAGCTCGCGGTACGCGATAAGCAGGCTCTGGTTGAGCTCTATCGCCTTGGTCTTCACGACGGTTTCGACCGCGACGGTGCCGGCGACGAAGAGGACGAGCACGACGACGGTCGCGATCAGGACCGACAGCGGATAATCCCGCGAAGGGTTCTTCAATTCTTTTACATGGACGGCCTGCATCTCCATGCCGGCGAAGAAGAGGAAGACGCTGGCGGCAAGCACCATATTCTGGAAGTGACTGAAATCCGGGATCAGGCTGCCGTGAAGATCGACCGCCACCGGGTGACCGGTAGCGATGTAAGCGATGCCGAGGAGGATGAGGATCGCGCCCGGAATGATGGTGCCGAATAGGCCGCCCAAGGAACTGAGCTGCGAGGACGCCTTGACGCCGCGGAAGGTGAACAGGGTCACGCCCCAGTAAACCGCGAGCAGGACGATTATCGTATAGACCTTATTGCCGGCGAGTGCTTTGTCGAAGCTCTGTGGCCACCAAATGTAGGCGAGGGCGGCAGCGGCGAAGATGAGAACAGTTGGAAACCAAATGACGATAGCTTGCCACTGGTAATAAATGGCAGCAAAGCCCCATTTGGGGCCGAACGCTTCTCCCACCCACCGGAATACGCCGCCCTGATTGGGGAAGGTGGACGCCAGTTCCGCAGCGACCAGCGAGACCGGGATAAGAAACATGACGGCCGCAAAGATATAGTAGAAAATCGAGGTCAGCCCGTATTCTGCCATTGAAGGCAAGCCACGCAGG